>NZ_NOLI01000076.1:0-37799 GCF_002245975.1 Nostoc sp. 'Peltigera membranacea cyanobiont' 213
CCCCCAACCCCCTCCCCGCTCTTCGAGAGAGGGCTATGATATACCTCATTTGATTAGGAAAAGCTATAATTGTGGATGTTTATTTATAAAATAACTTTAAAGGAATGATTTAGTTTCTGTAAAGTATGCTAGTGTTTTTATTAATTCAATGCTTTAAAGTGGTTAGACAAACTAGTTATTTAATTAATATTTTGACATCAAAAATAACTAAAGATAACTGCTTTCCCATCACCGTCTGCTCGTTTAATTACTTTTTCAACTTGCATAAACTCGGATTAAAGGTGGTGTCTTTTGTGTAACGAACTTGTCAACTTTGCTGGTTCAAGTAGCATAAAATATATTATCCCGAACGTTGAAATTGGCTATGACATTGCTCCAGATGCAGAATGTTGTCATTAACAACAGCTATGTTGCTCTGGTTAGCCTAGATAATCAAAAACTTTCGGGTGAAAAACGTTTCTGTTCTCTTAGCTACTCCTCAGTTTACACAACTCCAGTAGGATACCATTACTCAAAATCTCTACCATTACAAATGGATTAAATTAACTGGTCAAGCAGCTATTACACTCCAAGACTATTTTACCAGTTTTAACAACGTCTTTGACCTATTGCCACAATTTAAAGAGTCTAGCGTTGGATAACATTTTTTCGCGATCGCAAGCCGCGTATCCGCATAATTCGTAATTCTTAATTACTTTTTTGCCGGATTTTAGACATGCTAACTGCTTACAAAACCAGAGTTTTTGATTATTAGTAGGCAACAGAAATTACTGTAGCTACACAATCCACAGTACTCACTATGACCTATGTCTGCTTATTCAATTGATACTGCCTTAGCAGAGTTAGAAAGCCTTATAAACAATTGTGAACAGGCTGTGATTAAGTCTATCGAGGGAAAACAAATGAAGCCAGAGAAACCAGTGTCAATTAACAGAATTAACAGACAATTACAACACAATCCTATCGCCATTGTTGGGATGGCTTCTCTATTACCTCAAGCCAGAAATTTACGGGAATACTGGCAAAATATAGTAAATAAAATTGACTGTATTACTGATGTTCCTTCCACTCACTGGAGCGTCGAAGATTATTACGATCCCAATCCTAGAACGACTGAAGATAAAACCTACTGTAAAAGAGGCGGGTTTCTTCCAGAGGTTGATTTTAACCCGATGGAATTTGGCATACCACCTAGCATTTTGGAAGTCACAGATGTATCGCAACTATTAAGTTTAGTGGTTGCGAAAGAGGCGATGGAAGATGCGGGTTATGGCGAAAAGCGTGAATTTAACCGCGAGATGGTTGGGGTAATCTTAGGCGTGGCGATGGCCAAGCAATTAGGAATGCCACTTTCTGCCAGGTTGGAATATCCGATTTGGGAAAAAGCGCTTAAAAGCAGTGGTTTATCTGACGAAGATACCAAAAAAATCGTTGATAAAATCAAAAGCGCTTATGTGAAGTGGGATGAGAACGCTTTCCCCGGAATGTTAGCAAATGTAGTCGCGGGTAGAATTGCCAACCGCCTCAATTTTGGCGGGATGAATTGCGTAGTTGATGCGGCTTGTGCTAGTTCCTTTGGTGCTTTAAAAATGGCAATCAGCGAACTAGTTGAGCATCGTTCTGATATGATGCTGACTGGTGGTGTTGATACCGATAACACCATCATGGCTTACATCTCGTTCAGCAAAACACCGGCGGTTTCTCCTAGTGAAAATGTCAAACCTTTTGATGCTAAATCTGATGGGATGATGCTGGGTGAAGGTATTGGGATGATTGTCCTCAAACGTTTGGAAGATGCTGAACGGGACAACGATAAAATATATGCCGTAATTAAAGGTATTGGTACTTCCAGCGATGGGCGTTATAAGAGTATTTATGCTCCTCGCAAAGAAGGTCAAGTTAAAGCCTTAGAACGCGCTTACGAAGATGCCGGCTTCTCTCCCGCTACTGTTGGTTTGATGGAAGCACATGGTACCGGTACAATGGCTGGAGATCCGACAGAATTCGGTTCTTTAAAAGACTACTTTGATCTACATGATGAGAAAAAGCAGCATATCGCTTTGGGTAGTGTGAAATCACAAATTGGACACACAAAAGCGGCTGCGGGTGCGGCGAGTTTGATTAAAACTGCTTTGGCTTTACATCACAAAGTATTACCACCGACAATTAATATCACTGAGCCAAACCCCAAACTCAACATTAAAACTTCATCCTTTTATTTGAATACCGAAACTAGACCTTGGATTCGTCCAGAAGGAGAAGCGCCAAGACGTGCGGGTGTAAGTTCTTTCGGCTTTGGCGGAACCAACTATCACGTCGTTTTGGAAGAATATGAAGCCGACCAAAACGCCGCTTACCGCTTACACAGTGATGCTAGTGAAGTGCTGTTGTTTGCTCCTACAGTAGACCAATTGTTGAGCAAATCGGAAGAGATTTTAGGTAAGTTGCGTTCACGAAGTGACTCCGCAGGAGTATCGCCAGATGCACTCAGACACTACTCACAATTAGTCAATGAGTGCAAATCACAACAAATTCCCCTCTCTGCTGCCAGATTTGGGTTTGTAGCCGAGAATCTGGAAGAAGCTTGCAAGTTGCTGCAAACTAGCATTGACTGGCTGAAACTCAAAGGAACAGCAGCATCTTGGGAACATCCCCAAGGGATTTATTACCGCGCTTCTGGTATGGAGTTGGGCGGAAAAGTTGTCTCCCTATTTTCTGGACAAGGTTCGCAATACTTGGAGATGGGACGCGAACTGGTGATGAATTTTCCTTTGATGCGCCGTCTGCATGGTTATATGGATAGCCTGTTAATCAAAGATAATTTGCAGCCGCTTTCAGAAATAGTTTTCCCTCATCCTGTGTTTGGAGAGGCAGAAAAGAATGTCCAAATTGCTGCCTTACAACGCACAGAATACGCTCAACCAGCCATCGGGGTGTTGAGTGCAGGGATGTACAGCATACTGCAACAAGCTGGGTTCAAGTCAGATTTTGTGGCGGGACATAGCTTTGGTGAACTAACAGCGCTATGGGCTGCGGGGGTTTTGAGTACTGAAGATTACTTGTTCTTAGTGAAAGCTAGGGGTCAAGCAATGGCTGCACCCGAAGATCCGGATCATGATGCGGGTAGTATGCTGGCTGTCAAAGAAGACATCAGCAAAGTGGAAGCAGTGCTGAGACATTTTCCGCAAGTTGCGATCGCTAATCAAAATTCTCCGACTCAATTTGTCTTGGCTGGGCCTACCGCAGAAATAGCGAGAATCAAAGAGGCTTTACACGAGAAAGGATATACAGCTGTATTGCTACCTGTTTCAGCAGCTTTCCATACACCGCTAATCGCCTTTGCTCAGAAATCATTTGCGATCGCCACCAAGTCTGTCAAATTCCAAAGTCCCAAAATCCCTGTTTACAGCAACGTTACCAGTAAGCAGTATCCCAAAGAAGCCCAAGGTATTCAAAAAATCCTCGAAAGCCACCTTTCCAATTCAGTACTGTTTAAGCAGGAAATTGAAAATATCTATGCAGCCGGTGGTACTTGCTTTGTGGAATTTGGGCCGAGAAGAATTCTCACCAACTTAGTCAAAGATATCCTTGGCGATCGCCCACACATCACTGTATCTCTGAACCCTAGCGCTCAAAAGAATAGCGATCGCTCTTTGCGAGAAGCAGTTGTGCAGTTGCGAGTAATTGGCTTGGCTTTGAATAACCTCGATCCTTACCAACTTCCCCAAACTATCCCCCCAATTGAGACGAAGAAGACATTAAATGTCCGTTTAAACGGCATCAACTACAGATCCGAAAAAACGAAAAATGCCTTCGCTCTAGCTTTGCAGGATGGGCATAAAGTCACATTACCCGCCCCCGAATCTTCTGAAACTGCGGCTCCTTTGTTTAGTAGCCCAGGTGTAACTCCAACTCTCGCAGCGATCGAGACTAACGGACATAAAAAACTTACCCCAGTAATGAACGGTGTGACTGCTAGTGTCATCACCCAGCCAGAGCAACAGATGAATCCTGTTACCCTGTCACAACCAGTCCAGGAATCTAAGATGCAACCAACACCAGAAAAGCTGACAAATTACGAACAACTTTTAGCAAGTTTAGAATATCTCCTGACACAGTTCCAGGAAAATCAAGCCGAGAATTTACAAGTTCACGGTACTTATCTCAACCATCAAATGGAATACGCTAAAGCGTTTTTCCAACTGATGCAACAGCAGAATTCTTTGTTGAGTGAAAGTAAATCAACAGCCGAAACTGCCAAAATGAAGCTAGTTGTCATGGAAAGCTTAGAGCGTAGCATGATGCAGTTTCATTCCCAACAGGGTGAAACTCTACGCATCCATGAACAATATCTTCAAGAGCAACTGGAATATACTAAGAGCTTTTTCCAACTCATCCAGCAAGAGTATTCTCAAATCATCTCAGGTGAGGGAGCAACTCAACTTACAGAGAAACTCAGCAATTTCACTCCGTTCACCACAGAAGCACCAGTACCCGCCACTACCAAGATAGTAGAAAGCCAGCCTTTGCCTGTAACTGAGCCTGTAGCTAAAAATCGCTTAAATGTTACTCAAGAACCTCTCCCGGCTGCTGTAGAGGCTGTAGTTGAAACTCCTGTATCTCCAAAGACCCAATCAATCGCGTCTCTACTTCCCACACCGCATTTCGCCACTGTCGAGACGGTAGAGCCTGTAGTCGCACCACCTGTCCCAGTAGTAGAAGAACCCCAAGCTGAGGTTGTAGTCAAAATTAGCTCACCCCCAGTCAAGGAAGTTGTTGCAGAACCAGCACCTACAACTGCTGCACCTGTATCTGGCGCAACCATCGATATTGTTGACTTGGATAAAAACCTCTTAGCCATCACCAGCGACAAAACCGGCTACCCGGTAGAGATGCTGGAAATGGACATGGACATGGAGGCTGATTTAGGGATTGACTCTATCAAACGGGTGGAAATCTTAGGGGCGCTACAAGAGATGTACCCCAACCTACCCAAGCCCAATTTAGAAGAACTGTCAGAAAAACGCACCATCGGTCAAGTTGTCGAGTATCTGCAATCCCACGCTTCCAAAAGTATTACTGTAGAAATTGCAGTTCACGAAGTACAACCAGCAACTGAGATTGCAGTAGAGGCTGTACCAGTAGTTGAGGTAGTCGTTGCACCTGAACCAAGCGTAGTTATCGCATTCACCCCAGAACCAGAAACCGCTACAAGTGATGAATTTGCAAACTTAGGTGAAACCCTGTTAGCCATCACCAGCGATAAGACCGGCTACCCAGTCGAGATGCTGGAACTGGAAATGGACATGGAAGCCGACTTAGGGATTGACTCGATTAAACGGGTGGAAATCTTAGGGGCGATGCAAGAGATGTACCCCAACTTACCCAAACCGAATATTGAAGAACTCGGCGATCTCCGCACCATCGGTCAAATAGTCGATTACCTACAGCAGTTGGCTGGAGGTGAAAAAAAAAAGTCTGAACCTGAGTTTGTCCAACAGCAGCCACCCCAATTAGAGCATAATATCCAGCGCCATCTCGTCAAACTCAGGAGTCTACCACAGCCCGATTACTTGGATTTCACATTACCAGAGGGACACATCGGTTTAATCACCGATGATGGTTCCCTCACCACTTATAAATTAACTGAATCCTTAATCGAGAAAGGCTGGAAAATAGTAGTTATCAGCTTCCCCCAATCGCTCATCGCCCAGCAAGCGCCTTTACCTACAGGAGTAACCCGCGTCACCTTAGCAAACTTGAGTGAAGAACATCTCCAACAACAATTGCAAGCGATCGCATCTCACTGCGGAGCGATTGGGGCTTTCATCCATCTACACCCAATGTTTGTAGGAAATCACACCGGAAGTATTTCTTATAACGAATCAGAAAAGGCGATCGTCAAGCACGTATTTTTGATGGCGAAACACCTCAAACCTTCTCTCAACGAAGCCGCAAAGCATGGACGTAGTTGTTTCTGCACAGTCGCTCACCTTGATGGAGCCTTCGGCTTAGAGTACAAAGTCAACTTCGGTGCGATCGGCGCTGGTTTATTTGGATTAACCAAAACTCTGAGATGGGAATGGCCAAAAGTTTTCACCCGTGCGATCGACCTAAGTCCCAGACTTGACGCTAAACAGTCAGTACACAACATCATCGCCGAACTTCACGATCCCAACCTTTATATAAGTGAAGTTGGCTACGGCTCACAAGGACGAGTGACTATTATCGCCGATTAATCTCTTCTCTCTGCGCTCTCTGCGTCTCTGTGGTTCGTTTAAAAAAAACCGCAGAGGCGCAGAGGACACAGAGAAAGAGATAAGAGAGCATCTTTTAATTACGAATTACGAATTACGAATTACGAATTAATCCCAGAGGATTTATGACACAAACAGCCCAGCTTAGTCCATCATCTGTCTTTGTCGTGAGCGGCGGTGCAAAAGGGATTACGGCTGAGTGTACTATCAGATTAGCTCAACAGCAACCCTGCAAATTCATCCTCCTCGGTCGCTCAGAACTATTAGAAACCGAGCCAGATTTTGCTCAAAACTCCGATGACTCCGCATTGAAAAAATGCATCATGGAAAATCTTCTTTCTCAAGGAGAGAAGCCCACACCCATGAATGTGCAAAAAATATATAACAAAATTACCTCTAGCCGCGAAATTAAAAAGACTCTAGCAGCAATTGAAAAAACTGGAGCTAAAGCCGAATATATCAGCGTCGATGTCACAGATACGCAAGCTTTACAAGAAAAACTAGCCACTGCTGTGCAATATCTCGGCCCAATTACCGGAATCATCCACGGCGCGGGAAACTTAGCTGACAAGTTAATTGAAAAGAAAACAGAAGAGGATTTTGAAAAAGTTTACACCGCCAAAGTACAAGGTTTAGAAAACCTCCTAGCTTGCGTTAACCCAAATCAACTTCAGCATTTAGTTTTGTTTTCTTCAGTAACCGGATTTTACGGAAATCCCGGACAATCTGATTATGCGATCGCAAATGAAATTCTGAACAAATCAGCCCATATATTTAAGCAAACTTATCCCTCATGTCATGTAGTCGCTATCAACTGGGGCGCTTGGGACAGTGGGATGGTGACAGCAGAATTAAAGAAGATTTTTCAAGAGCGAAAAATCGATATAATTCCTATTGCAGTCGGGGCACAAATGCTCGTTAAGGAAATGGATAATACCAATCATGCAACCGCACAAGTTGTCATTGGTAGCCCACTTGTCCCAATGGCGGCGGAGTTAGATTCAGAACTGCGAACCTATCGTATCCGTCGCCAAATGACATTAGAGGCTAATCCATTTTTGCACGATCATACTATTGCTGGTTCTCCAGTTTTACCAGCAACTTGTGCAATGACCTGGATTATCAATGCTTCTGAGCAATTATATCCTGGTTATCGGTTGTTTTATTACCAAGATTTCAAAGTTTTGAAAGGGATTACTTTTAATGAAACATTAGCGAAGGAACATATATTAGAAATAGAAGAAATTTCTAAAGTTAATCTTGAAAGTATCGACCTTAAAGCCAAAATTTCCAGTAAAAACCCTGAAGGAAAAACCCATTTTCATTTTAGCGCTCAACTCCATCTTCAGCGTGAAATCCCAGATGCACCCATCTATGAATCTCTCAATCTCGAACCAGATAATATCATCACTGCGACAGGAAAAGCTTTTTACCAAAATGGTGGGGCTACATTATTTCATGGCCCCGGTTTTCAAGAAGTTAAGAGAGTTTTAAATATCAGTCCCGAAAAAATCACAACAGAATGTTTGTGGCCAGAACTCAGCGCACAGCAACAAGGACAATTCCCTGTCCAATGGGTAAATCCTTACACCACTGACTTGAGTATGCACGCCCTATGGATTTGGACACAACACTTTCATGAAGAAGGTTGTTTACCTGGAAAAGTAGAAAAATTTGAACAGTTTGAAGCGATACCACATAACGAAACATTTTACGTTTCTTGTGAAGTACTAGCTAAGACACCAAGTAGTGCGATCGCAAACTTTATCATACACGACCGCCAATGTAAAATCTATTCACGAATGCTCGGCGCTCATGCCATTATTTGGTCAATGAAAATGCTCAGAAGCTAAGAATATATCAAGTTTAAAGTTCGTAGTAAGGACTTTAGTCCTTCTTAATATAAGCACTAAAGTGCTTACTACAAACTATCAAAATCTTAGGATTGCTATAAATTGCCTCGTTTAAAGTTTGGGGAACAGCGTAAATCCTGCCTGTTAAATATCTCTTGCTAAATACCCAAACTCGGAGCATATAAATCGTGGAAAAAATAGCCATCATCGCATTATCATGCCTATTCCCCGATGCAAAGAATCCTGAAGAATACTGGCAAAATATCGTTCATCAAAAAGATTCGACATCCTCTGCAACCGTCGAAGAAATCGGAGTAGATCCGACAATATTTCACAACCCAGTTAAAGGTACACCAGACAAAACTTATTCACTCAAAGGCGGATACATCCGCAACTTCCAGTTTAATCCATCTGAATACAATCTACCATCTGAATTTGTTGCTGGCTTAGATAACACCTTCAAATGGTCATTGTATGCTGCTAAACAAGCAATTGTACAAAGTGGTTATTGGGGTAATCAAAATGTCCTGGCAAAATGCGGCGTAATTTTAGGTAATTTGTCATTCCCGACAAAATTATCTAATCAATTATTTTCTCCAATTTATCAGCAAGCTATTAACCCTGCTGTTAGAGAACTTTTGCAGTATGAAGACTTTAATTTAGCTGTACCAAGTGCAACCAAAGCGTCTTTATACAATGCAATGATATCTGGTTTACCAGCATCTATCGTAGCTCAAGCACTATCTCTATCCCAGATTAATTTATGTCTGGATGCTGCTTGTTCGTCATCATTTTATGCGATTAAACTAGCATCTCATTACTTATGGTCGCACAAAGCTGATGTCATGTTAGCTGGAGCCATAAGTTGTGCAGATTCCCTATTCGTGCGGATGTTATTTTCCGGTGTTCAAGGATATGCAGAAAACGGCATCAGCCGCCCCTTAGATAAATCCTCTAGAGGGCTAATCCCCGCCGATGGTGTTGGGATGGTGATGCTGAAAAGATATTCTGATGCCGTTAGAGATGGTGATAATATTCTCGCCACTATCTGCGGTAATGGACTCTCGAATGATGGCAAAGGTAAGCACTTACTGAGTCCGAATCCTAAAGGACAAGTTTTAGCTTTTGAACGAGCATACAATGAGGCGAAATTTAGTCCAAAAAGCATTGATTATCTAGAGTGTCACGCCACTGGCACATTACTAGGAGATACAACCGAATTCAATTCTATCGAAACATTTTTTGGTCAAAATCAAGCGGCTCCTCTGGTGGGTTCTGCCAAAGCAAATACTGGTCACTTGTTAACTGCTGCCGGCATGGTTGGCTTGACTAAAGTGATTTTGAGTATGTCTCATGGTGTAATTCCAGCAACCATGAATGTTTCGGAACCTTTAACTTCAGAAAAAGGTACAATTTCCGCCGATAAAATTGTTAGAACAGCTACGATATGGCCTAATAATAACGCACCAATTAAACGGGCTGCTATTAGCGCTTTTGGATTTGGTGGCACTAATTCTCATCTGATTTTAGAACAAGGAAATACAACAGAATCAGTTGAATCAACTCCGCCTGTTCCACCTGCCAAAATCGCTATTGTTGGCATGGATGCCTTTTTTGGTAACTGCAATGGCTTAGATGCTTTTGAACGAAGTATTTATGATGGAACACAGCATTTTACTTCTCTACCGCCTCAAAGATGGCATGGTATAGAAAATCAAGAGAATGTCCTGAAAGAGTACGGTTTAGCAGACGGGAAAGCACCAGTAGGGGCATATATCAAGGATTTTGAAATCGATACTTTATCGTGCAAAATCCCACCGAATGAAATCGAAAAGTTAAACCCACAACAATTATTACTCCTGAAAGTTAGCGATCGCGCCGTAAAAGATGCGAAACTACAGGAGGGTGGCAATGTAGCAGTTATAGTCGCCGCCGAGACAGAATTCTCTGTACATCAGCTAGAGCAAAGATGGAATCTATCTTGGCAAGTTAAGGATGGCTTACTCAACCAAGGAATTTCTCTACCTGCTGAACACCTTTCCCAACTGGAAACTATCGTCAAAGATAGCATTCACCAACCAGTAGAAATCGGCGAATATGTAAGTCACATCGCCAACATCATGGCGAGTCGAATTTCTGCTTTGTGGAATTTCACTGGCCCTGCATTCACCGTTAGCGCTGGCGAAAATTCTGCCCTCAAAGCGTTGGAAGTTGCCCAAATGCTACTCGCTACTGGAGAAGTAGACGCGGTGGTTGTTGGTGCAGTAGATTTAGCAGGCGGTGTGGAAAATGTCTTGTTCCGCAGCCAATTTGCACCGATTAATACAGGTGTCAATACGTTGGGTTATGACCAACAAGCAAATGGCTGGATGGTTGGCGAAGGTGCTGGTGCTGTCGTCCTCAAGCGCTACGAAGCAGCTAAGGAAGATAATGAACGCATCTATGCAGTAATTGATGCCATGAGTTTCGCACAAGGTAATTCTACTTTGAGTGAGGCTCCGGTAAAACCTGATGCTTCAGCTATCAGTGATGTCTGCAAACAAGCTTTCGAGATGGCTGAGATTCAACCCACAGAGGTTAACTATGTGGAAGTCTTTGGTAGCGGCGTTCCCCAGGAAGATGAAGCCGAAATCACAGGTTTACTGCAAGCTTATCCGAAAGTGGGCAATGGTTTGCATTGTGCATTAGGCAGCGTCAAAGCAAATATCGGCCACACCTATACAGCATCGGGAATTGCTAGCTTAATCAAAACTGCCCTCTGTCTTTATTACAGGTATATTCCCGCCACACCCAAATGGTCTGGTGTCAAAACACCGCAAGTATGGGAAGGTAGTCCCTTCTATGTGGCAATGGAATCAAGACCTTGGTTTGTCGATAAGGGCGGCACACGCAGAATAGCAGCAATTAATAGCATGGGTATAGATGGCAGTTACGCCCATTTAATCTTATCGGAAGAACCTAGCCAAGAGGAGCGGGACAACAGATATTTGCAACAAATGCCTTTTCATCTGTTTCCGATAGCAGTTAGCGATCGCACCACTATCCCCGATCTTCTCAACAATCTCCAACATACCATAGAAGCGAGTTCTTCTTTATCAGCTACCGCCAGCGAAACATTCGCTACTTTTCAACAGCATTCTCATCCAAAATACGTCTTATCAATTACAGGACGTAACACAAAAGATTTACTCAAAGAAATTGAATCTGCCCGCAAAGGTGTAAATAATGCTTTTGAAAACGGCACAGATTGGCAAACACCACTAGGAAGTTATTTCACAGCAAAACCATTAGGTAAAACTGGGTCAGTTGCTTACGTTTATCCCGCAGCCGTCAATTCTTATATCGGCATTGGTCGCAGCGTCTTCCGTTTATTTCCGAAAGTTTTCGAGGACTTAAAAAGTAACAATCTCTACAATCGGGCTGCCGATGTTGAAAAGCTGGTTTATCCCAGAAGCTTACCTAAGTTGACAACCAGGCAACTAGAAACACTCGAAAAGCAATTATTAGATGATTCACTGGCAATGTTTGAAAGTGAAATCGCCTTTGCTAGATACATGACGGCAATTTTCCGAGATGATTTTCAAGTTAAGCCGCAATCTGTATTTGGGTATAGCTTGGGTGAAACTAGCATGATGGTTGCCCAAGGAGTTTGGAGTGATTTTGAGGGCGGAAGTAACACCTTAAACTCATCACCTTTATTTGGCGATAAATTATCTGGCCCGAAAAATGCTGTGCGTGAATATTGGGGATTAACAAATTCACCAAACAACAATTTTTGGAATACCTATGTTCTCATGGCTACTCCATCTCAAGTTAGAGAATGCCTGAAACAAGAGAATCGCGTCTACTTAACTCAAATCAACACACCAGAAGAAGTATTAATTGCTGGTGAGGATGCAGCCTGTAAGCGAGTGATTGCAACTTTAGGTTGTAATGCCTTCCCCGCTCCCTTTGACCATGTGATACATTGTGAAGCGATGCGATCGCAGTACGAGGAAATCAAGAAGGTAAACAGCTTACCATCGCAAAGTCTCCCCGGTATTGTGTTTTATTCTGCCGCCGACTATCAACCGATTGTACTTGAAAGTGATGCGATCGCTCACAATATTGCCAAAGGATTGTGCCAAGAACTTGATTTTCCACAATTAGTTAATCGTGTCTACGGCGATGGGGTCAAAATATTTCTAGAAGCAGGCGCTGGTAGTGTTTGTTCACGATGGATTGATAAAATCCTCGGAAACAAAGAACATATCACAGTTTCTCTAAATCGTAGAGGGATGGATGACCATGCTTCGATGGTTAAAGCATTAGCAAAACTACTCAGTCATCAGGTGAACGTGGATTTATCACCACTGTATAGCAAAGCCCAAGACACTGCTAATTCAAATAAAGCAACATTGAGAACAGTTACCTTGGGTGGGAAAGCGATCGCTGCTACAATTTTGAGCGAAGAAAATCGTAAACTTGTTGAAAATTTTGCTGGGGATCTTAGGAGCGAACGTTTCAAAATACAGCATCCAGATATACCTAATGTCCAACAATCTGAAATCACAGATTATCTTAACACTTCCAACCAAATAACCCAACAAGAAAATTATTCCCCTAACATCTTGCCTCAGCCAGAAGAAGTAAAACCGAAAAATATCATTGATAACGTTTTTCAACCGAGAGAACAATTACAATCTTCTGAGTCAAGCGCAATTAGACAGCCAATTCCTGTTTTCTCTCCACCCGTCAGAACTAAAAAAATTAGTAGCATCATCAGCATGTTCGATTTAAATAAGACCCAGTATCAAAAGCTCAATGCTAATAATTCAAAGATAACTAAAGCACACACTGCCTTCTTACAAGCTAGACAAGATTACAGTCAAAAAATGAGCGAAATCATTCAATTGCAACTAGCTTGCGCCCAAAACTTGCTTAACGAAGAATCTTAATATCTCATACCAATTCTCTCTAAACTTTCTCTTCCTTCGCGCCCTTTGCGTCCTTCGCGGTTCGTTTAAAAATTATTACGTGCATCTCTCAGAGAATTGGTATTACTCTCTTACTCTGTGCCCTCTGCGCCTCTGCGGTTCGTTAACAGAGTCAACACCCTTCAACTTTATCATCCATTGTTTGTAATCCGAGGGATAACTACCGTGACAACCGTAGATACGGTACTAAGTAAACACGATAATGGTCTTAACTTCTCCACTTGGTCTTATAACAAAAACCAAGTTTGGAAAGGTTCTTTAGAAACTGTATCTTTTGAGAAACAAACCATCAAAGATAAATTGATGGTGTTAAATAAACCCTGCTACATCGTGAAAGTTGCCGGAAAAATCGGTGTCACTAATGAGGGTTATTTATCCCCTGGTGATAATGGCACAACAGCACAAGTAGAACTGCTAACATTTGCAGCCCCAATCCGCATTCAACAATTTGGAGATCCGAATTTTCTCTCCTCTCATGGAGTAAAATATGCCTACGTTACCGGCGCAATGGCTGGCGGAATTGCTTCCGAAGAAATGGTCATTGCACTCGGAAAAGAGCAAATTTTGAGTTCCTTTGGTGCAGGTGGTTTAACTCCAGAACGTTTGGAAGCAGCCATAAATCGCATTCAACAAGCCTTACCTCAAGGGCCCTACGCATTTAATCTAATCCACAGCCCCAACGAACCTGCGATTGAACGTCGCGCTGTAGATTTATACCTCAAATATCAAGTGAGAACAGTAGAAGCCTCTGCATTTCTCGACTTGACCCCCAACATTGTTTATTACCGTGTTGCTGGATTGGGTTTGAATAACGCCAATCAAATTGAAATCAAAAATAAAATCATTGCCAAAATTTCTCGCCGAGAAGTTGCGACTAAATTTCTGCAACCAGCACCAGCCAGAATACTTAAAGAACTTCTTGAACAAGGGCTAATTACTGAGTTACAAGCAACCCTTGCAGCTAAAGTTCCGATGGCTGATGATATTACCGTCGAGGCTGATTCTGGAGGTCATACAGATAACCGTCCCTTGGTTTGTGTGTTACCTTCTATTATTGCCTTGCGAGATGAAATTCAAGCACAATATCATTACCAAATACCCATTAGAATTGGCGTTGCAGGAGGAATTGGAACACCACAATCAGCATTAGCAGCCTTTATGATGGGTGCTGCTTATGTAATGACCGGTTCCATTAATCAATCATGCGTTGAATCTGGGGCTTGTGAACATACCAAAAAGTTATTAGCCCAAGCAGAAATGGCTGATATGATAATGGCTCCAGCCGCAGATATGTTTGAAATGGGAGTCAAATTGCAAGTTCTCAAACGGGGTACAATGTTCCCCATGCGAGCGCAGAAATTATTTGAACTCTATCGCGCTTATGATTCCATTGAAAGCATCCCCCTTGCAGAAAGAGAGAAATTAGAAAAACAAGTTTTTCGCAAAACTATTGCCGAAGTATGGGAAGGAACTGCGGCTTATTTGTCCCAAAAGAATCCTGAGAAACTTGGGAAAGCAGTCAATAATCCTAAACTAAAAATGGCGTTAATTTTCCGTTGGTATCTAGGATTATCTTCTCGCTGGTCTAGTTCTGGCGAAAAAGGTAGAGAAGTCGATTATCAAATTTGGTGTGGCCCGGCAATGGGCGGTTTCAATGACTGGGTACGCGGTTCCTATCTTTCTGAACCAAATAATCGTCAAGTAGTTGATGTTGCTAATCAAATTATGACTGGTGCAGCCTTTTTGTATCGTGTCCAAAATTTGAAAATTCAAGGACTGCAAACTTCCGATTATTACAGTCAATATCACCCTGTTCGTTCTACATCATTGTTGGAGATTTAAAAATGACTATAAAACAGTCTTTTACAGCAGACGACATTCAAGTATTTTTAGTATCTAACTTAGCTAAGTTACTAAAAGTATCAACTGATGAAATAGATGTCAAAGAACATTTAGAAAACTATGGGTTGGATTCAGCCCAAGCAATGATTCTAGTAAGTAACTTAGAAAAGTTGCTCGGATTTCAACCCTCTCCGTTGCTGCTGTGGCATTACCCAAATATTGAAGCTCTTTCACAGCGTTTAGCTGAAGAAGTGCAAGATGGTTCACCGATTCAAGATACAAAGGTAGTAGCCTCTAATGCCAACGCTGCACCCTCAGTTCTAAATTTAGGTGCTGAGGCTGTTCTTGACCCTACCATCCATCCCGGTGCTGCATCTAATGTACTTGTAGGTGAACCCAAGAATATCTTTATAACTGGCGGAACAGGCTTTTTAGGAGCCTTTATCATCCGGGAATTGCTACAAGAAACCAATGCCGATATCTATTGTTTAGTGCGTGCTGCTAATGCTGAAGAAGGCAAAAGCAAACTCCAAAAAAATCTAGAACAGTATGCAATTTGGCAGGAAGAATTTACCTCCAGAATTATTCCCATTGTCGGCGATTTATCTCTGCCATTGTTAGGTGTTGGCTCTGAACAATTTCAAATTTTAGCTACCAATATTGATACTATCTATCATAGCGGTGCTTTGTTGAATTATGTTTTTCCATACTCAGCACTGAAAGCAGCCAATGTTTTAGGAACTCAAGAAGTACTGAGATTAGCTTGTCAAGTTAAAGTCAAGCCTGTACATTACGTTTCTAGCGTTGCTGTTTTTGAATCCACTGCTTACGCTGGCAAGGTTGTTAAAGAACAGGATGAATTCAATCATTGGGAAGGTATTTATCTTGGCTACTCACAAACTAAATGGGTAGCTGAAAAGTTAGTCAAAATTGCTCGTGACCGTGGGCTTCCTGTAACTATCCATAGACCCCCACTGATTTCAGGTGATAGCAAGACAGGTATTTGTAACACACATGACTTTATCAATTTGATGACAAAAGGCTGTCTACAAATGGGATATTTCCCTGATGTAGATTATATGTTGGATATGTCACCTGTGGACTATGTAAGCAAAGCGATCGTTTATCTATCACGTCAAAAAGAATCCATAGGTAAAGCTTTCAATTTACAACATCCCCAACCCGCTGCTTTGAAAATGCTAGTTGAGTGGATACGCTCTTTTGGTTATTCAGTTGAAATGATTCCCTATGAAAAATGGCAATCAGAGTTAATCAATAATGTCACTTCTGCTGACAATCCTTTATATACTCTGCGGCCATTTTTACTGGAACGTTGGTCTGATGAACAACTGACTATTCCTGATTTGTACTTACAAGCTAGAAGACCCCATATTAGCTGCCAAGATACTCTTCATGCACTAGCAGGTAGTTCTATTGCGTGTCCTCCAATTGATTCTCAATTGTTTATGACTTATACCGCCTACTTGATTCAAAGTGGATTCTTGAATATAGCTTAGGAATTCACAACTTGTGTAGGATGTTGGAAAAGTGTTTGGCTGTGATTTTAGGCACTTGGAGATCCCCCTACCCCCTCTTAATAAGGATGGGATAAGAAGCTCTAAATCCCCCTTTTAAACGGGGATTTAGGAGGATATCTAAATGTTAAGAATGTAACGCACTATCCCGGATACTTTGGTGCGTTACATAAACCGTAACACACCCTACAAAATAATTTTTTAGTCAACGTTTTTAGAACTCAGTACTACTGAATAGCCAATATTTCAGATGCCAGCAACAACTCACATACTAACAGTGGCAATATAATTGCCCTGTTTTTTTATGCTCAATAATGTAAATTTTTAGTATCCACCTCTTGACAGAAGCAATCGAGGATAGAATGGTTAGTGTCGGGCACAAAAGTTTGATTTTACCTGCTGGCTCTTGATTAGTCACAAAAACCAGCGCTAGCAGTTTGAAATAACCAAACTTATTTAATGCTCAACTTCTTCGATGCATAAATCCTAAGTTTGCGTTTGGATTGCTACATCTATCTAACGCATCACACAAGCATTTGAAAGGGTAATAACTTAAGATGTTTATCGTCTGTTCAGGTATTACACGCACTTCATTGTAGAACAAGAAACACTGTAAATGCAACGCAGCTTCATCAAGTTGAATTCACCAATATTCTTACATGAACACAACACATCAAGGTCGGAGCAAAAAAACTGCTCTTATTACTGGGGCAGCTGGTGGAATTGGGTACGAATTAGCATGTATTTTTGCTGCTCATGATTACAATCTGGTCTTAGTAGACAGAAACGGGCCAAAGCTAGTAGAAATTGCGGGTAAATTCCAAGAAAAATTTGGAATTTTTGTCAAAACTATTGTTAAGGATTTATCTATATCAATGGCTCCTGAAGAAATTTTCACGGAGTTGCAAAAAGCCGATATTAATGTTGATGTGCTGGTAAATAATGCTGGATTTGGTATACATGGATTATTTTACGAAACAGACCTAGCTACTGAATTGGAAATGCTACAGGTAAATTTGGTGTGTCTCACCCATTTAACCAAGCTATTCGTGAAGGGGATGGTAAAGCAAGGTGATGGTAAAATATTAAACGTCGCCTCGGCTGCGGCTTTTCAACCTGGGCCTTTGATGGCGGTTTATTTTGCTACTAAAGCCTATATCTTATCTTTTTCAGAAGCGATCGCTAATGAATTAGAAGGTACTGGTGTCACTGTGACAGTTCTTTGCCCAGGTTCAACAGAATCTGGCTTTCATGAGCGAACTGGGATGGCTGACTCTAAGTTACTCAAGGGCAAGAAGATGATGGATGCAAAAACAGTAGCCGAAGTTGGTTTTCACGCCTTAATGAAGGGCAAAACCATTGTCATTCCTGGTTTTATGAATAAACTACTTGCAAAAAGCGTTAGATTTGTACCTAGAAACCTGGTGACAAAAATTGTCAGAAATATGCAGGAGGACAAATAAGTAGATTGTCATTTGTCATTTGTCATTTGTCATTTGTCATTTGATAATGTTGGCAAAATCTCTTTTATTTCACCCAGGAGATGAGCTTAATCAAAATTAATATTGCCAACACTTTATATGCCAGCCAAAATTCTCTACAGCAACAGCAGCAACATAATTGTTAGCAGGCAGTAGTTCAAAAAGACTCCAGTCTTCAGATATCTGTAACTTGGCTGGTTCTGTGGGAGTGAGCGACACTTCAATTTGCTCTAACTGGGATAGTCCGTCTCCAGTTGCTTTTAAATAAGCTTCCTTACAAGTCCAGTAACGGAAAAATACCTCTTGCTGTTGGTTGGGAGATAGCGATCGCAACATATCATATTCTCTCGGTAAAAAGAACCGTTTGGCAAGAGCTTCCAGATCGGACATCGGGCGAATATATTCTAGGTCTACACCAATTGGGTGGGTACAATTCACCGCACACAAACCCAACCCTTGAGAATGAGACAAGTTAAACTCCAGTCCACTGTCAGCAAATGTATCTGCTAATACTGGTTTGCCACGCTGTTGATAATTAAACTGCACTTGTGACGGCTGGATACCCAAATAGCCACCTAATATAGTTCGCAGGATACCACGACCAGCGATGAAACGCTGTCGGTGTTCCTGAAAATAGAACCGTTCAGCACGAGATGTTTCGTCACTGGAAAGAGTTGCTGCTAAATTTTGCAGATGTGGTTCTGGTTGGTCAAGGTTTATGCGCCAGACATGAATCTCATCTGATAACAAAGTTAAATCTGTCGGTGCAGGTAGCCAGAGATTCATCATAATTCGTAAATATTGGTTTATTTGGAAATCCCCTACTCAGATAATCGCTAGTCTAAATACACATAAGCTAAAAAACATCTAATTTGCATAATCGAATTAAATATAACTCTTGTGGGGTGGGCATCTTGCCCGCCCAGTATGTGCAATTTAAATGTGGAACAGCTTACCATTTTGACAAATCGGACTACCGGATCTTAAAATTACGAATTACGCTTTTCCTCCAACCATTGTAAAACCCGATTCCATGCCCACCAAGGGTCAGAATCCTTTACTTGGCGCTGGCAATTTTTACTACTCAAATAGCCAACATGACCGCCGTACTTAGTGAGAAACAAATCTATTGCGGAATTGCGATCGCAAGCTTCTTCTAATTCCGGTATGATAGCTGGGTCAAAAAGTGGGTCATCCGCCGCATATAAAATCAAAGTCGGTTTCGAGATTTGCGGCAATATTTGTAAAGCACTACTCGCTTGGTAATATGCTTCCACAGAAGAAAAACCTAATCGCTTAATTACCAGTTCATTATCAAAACCCCAAATACTATTCGCCCGTTCAATCGCTTCTGGGTCAAGGCTTCCAGGATGAGCATCATGGATTCGCCATGCCAGTTTCTTTAAATTTTGGGCAATTCCCGCTTCTAAATATCTGCCCAAGGGCTTTGTAACTAGATAAGATAGCGATCGCTCCGAATCCAAACTCGGACAAATCACCATACCACCGCCAATATCGCTATCTTCTAGTCCTAAATCTTCATTTTCCCTAATCACCTCACCAGCCACCTTCACCGCCCATAGCGCCAATTGCCCTCCTAAAGAAAACCCTGTAAACCAAAATTTTCCCGGACATCCCATTTCTTTAGCGGCGGCGGCGATGCGAACAAAATCTTCCCCCTCGTACAAACCATCAGAAGTGAGAGTTGGGGATAGTTCGGCGGTTTTGCCGTGGGCCCGCCAATCAAATAACACCACAGCGTATCCCTGAGCATAAGCTTTACGCCCTAGCACTCTCAAAAACCATTCCGTTTTTAATTCTCCAGTAATGCCATAAGTGCCGATAATCGTACTATGAGCATTTTCCGGGATGGCAACCAAGCCAAAAATTGGCACACCTTGGCCACCAATAAAGATTTTCTCGTGATAAGACGGTTCTTGTAAGAGAATAGTACTTTTCCAGTGACGCTTTCCCCACAAAGCGGCGTATACAGTCATCATCACACCGTTTTGTAAAAACCAAGACGGATTGTAGGGGGGAGTATAACACATCATAGACTATAAGATTTCGTGTAGTTGAGTCTTGATTTCATAGTCATTTAATCTTAATATTTATGTAAGATTTAAAAACTTTTTCATCATTGCTTCAAAAATCTTTGTATCTATCAAAGGTTGTTATTTATCCTTAATAAGTAGTAATAATTTTTTAAGAATGCCGAGGATTCTTGTCATAGACGATGACCCAGCGATTTCAGAACTAGTTGCCGTCAACTTGGAAATGGCTGGCTACGATGTTAGTCAAGCTGAAGACGGCATCAAAGGTCAAGCGCTGGCTCTCCAGCTACAGCCAGACTTGATCATGCTCGATTTAATGTTGCCCAGGGTAGATGGGTTTACCGTTTGCCAACGCCTGCGCCGCGACGATCGCACCTCTGAGATTCCTGTGTTAATGTTAACGGCTTTGAGCCAAACTCAGGATAAGGTGGAAGGCTTCAACGCTGGCGCAGATGACTACCTCACCAAACCTTTTGAAGTTGAAGAACTGCTGGCGCGGGTGCGGGCACTTTTGCGGCGGACTGACCGCATTCCCCAAGCAGCAAAGCATAGTGAGATTTTGAACTATGGTTCACTCACCCTCGTTCCTGAAAGATTTGAGGCAATATGGTTCAATGACACGGTGAAATTGACTCACTTGGAATTTGAGCTACTTCACTGCTTATTACAACGCCACGGTCAAACAGTTTCTCCCAGTGAAATCCTCAGAGAAGTTTGGGGCTACGATCCCGATGACGACATTGAAACGATTCGAGTCCATATTCGCCACTTGAGAACCAAGCTAGAACCAGATCCTCGCCACCCCCGTTATATCAAAACAGTGTATGGTGCTGGATACTGTCTGGAGTTACCAGGTATCCCTCCATCAAATGAAGGGGCTTCAGTAACAGTTGTTGAATGAAATCACGCTAAATTCCCTTAACTAAGCCATCACTTAGGCAAGAACTCTGCAAAATTCTTAATTCCTTACCGTTTAGTTAAGGTTATTGCTGAGGTGTGTAGAGACGTTGCAATGCAGCGTCTCTTGAGAGACATAGTAAGGAATGTAGATTAAATAAAATGCAAAAGTAGGGTGTGTTAGCGGAGCGTAACGCACCATTCCAAGTTAAATAAGAATTGCACCTTATTAAATTTGCATTCCTAAGCGATCGCCCTTTGAAGTTAGAATTGATGGCGATCGCTGCTAAAATTTGAACTACAACTGTTGTGTAGCATCAATTTTGTGAGAAAGGGTGCGATCGCTAGGGATATGCTTTTCTTAAAAATCTTGCATAATTTGCTCGAGATGCCATTGTGTCGGGATGACCTACACCTAAAGTACGTTCACAAATTGCTAAAGCTTGTTGAAACAGCGATTCGGCTTCGCTGTAACGTCCTGTAGATTGGTAGAGTAATGCGAGATTGTTCAGGTTAGTAGCGACAAAGGAATGGTTGTCTCCCAGTAAGCGTTTGCTCAGTTCCAAAGCTTGCTGATAGAGGGGTTCGGCTTCGCTGTAGCGTCCTGTAGAACGGTAGATTTCTGCTAAATTGTTCAGGCTAGCGGCGACATCGGGATGGTTGTCTCCCAGTAAGCGTTTTCTCAGTTCCAAAGCTTGCTGAAGCAGAGGTTCGGCTTCATTGTAGCGTCCTGTAGATTGGTAGAGTAATGCGAGATTGTTCAGGTTAGTAGCGACAAAGGAATGGTTGTCTCCCAGTAAGCGTTTGCTCAGTTCCAAAGCTTGCTGATAGAGGGGTTCGGCTTCGCTGTAGCGTCCTGTAGAACGGTAGATTTCTGCTAAATTGTTCAGGCTAGCGGCGACATCGGGATGGTTGTCTCCCAGTAGGCGTTTTCTCAGTTCTAAAGCTTGCTGATACAAGGGTTCAGCTTCGCTGTAGCGTCCTGTAGAATCGTAGAGTAATGCGAGATTGTTCAGGCTAGTAGCGACATCGGGATGGTTGTCTCCCAGTAAGCGTTTGCTCAGTTCCAAAGCTTGCAGATGTAGGGGTTCGGCTTCGCTGTAGCGTCCTTGAGAACGGTAGAGTACTGCGAGATTGTTCAGGCTAGCGGTGACATCGGGATAGTTGTCTCCCAGTAAGCGTTTTCTCAGTTCCAAAGCTTGCAAATGTAGGGGTTCGGCTTCGCTGTAGCGTCCTGTAGATTCGTAGAGTAATGCGAGATTGTTCAGGTTAGTGGCGACAAGGGGATGATTGTCTCCCAGTAAGCGTTTGCTCAGTTCCAAAGCTTGCTGAAGCAGAGGTTCGGCTTCGCTGTAGCGTCCTTGAGAACGGTAGAGTACTGCGAGATTGTTCAGGCTAGCAGCGACATGGGGATGTTCTAAACCAAGACGATTTTTAGCTACCTCTACACACTGTTGCAACCAAGGTTCTGCTTGCTGATAAAGTCCTTGACCTTTATAAAACCAGGCTAAGTGGGTAAACGGTTTGATTAAATCCTCGTCCCTGAGATACTGGGATAGATAGGCTGCAACTTCTGCAATATGGGGGATAGCGAGAGTGAGGTTGAGAATATCTTCACGGTTAGGCTGTTGAGGAATTTGCTTTGCTACCTCTAGCATCTGCGTTGTAAAGTTTGTTTTCACCTTATCCGCCTCACCTGACTCATCCAACTTCATTTGGAAAAATTGCCGAATCAGTGGATGTAGACGATAAATTCCTTTACTTTGCCATTGTATTAAATGCAGTTTCCGCAACTGGGCTATAGCTTTTTCCTTGAGTTCTTGTTCATCGTCATCTTTTATCGTCTCAACAAAAAAAGGAATGTCAGCCAAGGCATACAAACTCAGCCAGCAGCCTAAGCTTTGTGCATTTTCATTCAACTGTTCCCAACTCAATGCAAAAGCTTCAGCAACACCGTATTCATAACGCATCAATGGGTTAGCCTTGGCTATTGCTTTGTGTTCCAGTCGCTTTTTTTCTAGCCGCTTCAACAGTTTTTCTAAAGACAAGTCTGGCATTGTATCCAGATATCGCCCCACTAACTCTAACGCCAAAGGCAAATATCCCAAGAATTTACAAATTCTTCTCGCAACCCAAGGTTCGCTTTTAAGTCGTTCTCTATCAACCAGCAATTTTAATAATTTCATCGCCGCCAATGGTTTGAGAATACCCAAAGGTAATTGCGGCAAAGTTCTATCAAACCCCAGGCGCGTTGTCAGTAATACTTTAAACCGGGGTGATTCTGGGGGGAGATAAGGCTGAACCTGTGTTTTGTAGTCAGTGACATTATCAAACACCAGCAGCACTTCACCTTGTTGCCAATTTTGCCAGCAGTATCTCAGCCTATCTGCTAATTCCCAATCGTCCGGTGCAATGAGTTTAAATTTCAGTTCAGCAAATCTGAGAATCTGAATTCCGACATCGATTCCCTGTGCTGATAACCAGCAAACCCCACCTTGATAATTCTGCAAATGCTGTTTGGCGTATTGGGTAGCGAGTTCAGTTTTGCCTACTCCACCCATACCCGCCACAGCTACAATCGCAACTTGCTGAGATGTTTGTAATTGCTGGTGCAGTTTTTCTAGTTCCGCCTCACGTCCCACAAATTTTTCAAATGGAACAGCAGGAGGAATATTTTGATAAATCTCCTTAATTGTGGGGTGGGCATCTTGCCCGCCATTATATTTGACTGTCAAGCAAGCCCGTAACTTTTCCAGCTTACCCCGGCTTTCAGAATTGGCTAACTCAGGATAACTCTGGGCGAACTTTTCATAAACCTCAGTCATCCGCTTTTTCAACGCAGACGCGCCGATGTTCAACTCACTGGCAACTTTTGCCTCACTCTTACCTGAGTTTTCAGACTTCAAACGCTCTACAAAAGCTGCCGTTTGCTCTGGGGATAAGCTATGAGTAGCAGCTTCATTGGCTAGAAAATCAGCCCATTGCATAGACAGCTTGTGAGATTTCTTCTCGATTCTACTTAATTTCTACCTTCTTTCTACTTTGTCTCCATTTCTAGGGAATCTCCTCTTCTTCTGGCAGAAATACCATTTGCATAGAAACATTTAGAAGAGATTCAGCCATGAAAACTGTCTTAACAACTCCAGTCAACTCCAATCAAACCACCCAAACTTCACAATTAATCCCCGCCTCGCCAACATCAGTGGAGAATCCATCTACCTGGATGCGAGATGGATACAGTCCGACTGAAATTATTCTCGCGGCGGCAATTTTAACTTCATTGTCCATTGGGGGAATTGCCTCTGTGATTGTGGCGATTACAGGTTTAGTTAAAACTTTAGTACGCCCGACAAGCAACAAAACTAAGTAGGGGTACTGGCAAAGGCAAATTTTTCGCTTCGTTGCTATCCCACCTCGGAATCAATTCCGAGGCTAATAGCCTAATAGCATTTCACACAAACCCTGATACATATAGATTTCTCGTAGGGGCACAGCAATGCTGTGCCCCTACCAACGTATTTGTATCATTATTAAAGTAAAACGGTATAAGTCCGTTGAAACGGACTAAATTTAATTAATTTGAGTCAGTTTTAACTGACTTATGCTGTTAGCCTGCGATTTGAATCGCAGGCGGACTGAAAATATCGCCCGTCACTTGAGCCACTTGAGCCTATGAACCTGAACGTTGAGCTTCTGAACCTCGCACTTGAGCCTTTGAACCTGAACGTTGCACCTTTTTACTCGAACGTTGAGCTTTTTTACTCGAACGTTGAGCTTTTTTACTCGAACGTTGAGCCTTTTTACTCGAACGTTGAGCCTTTGAGCCTCGAAGTTGCACCTTTTAACGTCAAATTTTGAGTTTGGTACTCAAAACAGCTAGATAAATACTGTATTCCTCCTGCCCCATGCCCCCTAATTCTAAGGTGACTGATTTAACACCCACTTCAACCACTGCCTAAAGGAACTTATAGTATTCAAACGATGAACTCCAGGCGCACGGGTGGCAGCGAGTCCATCAACGGCGACTAATGCAGCATATTGCAAGCCCAAAAAACTATCAACTGCGGCATAAGGGCCACCTAAAGTAATAGCCCCAGCAGCATACATTTGACCTTTGCCACTACGCATTTCTACTAATTCAAAATTGTTCGCTACAGTCAATCTTCCCAAGTGATTCACTGGGAGATTGTAATTTTTCACCAAATCTGCTATCAGAGGATTGGCATCTACCTTAGCGTCCAGTCCAGTAGCATCAACAATAAAATCAGCTAGCAATTTTATTTCCCCAAAGCTTTGTTCTCGGATATGGGTAATAGTCCGGTTTTGGGCATCTCGTTCTACATCCAAAACCTCTCCGAAGGTAATTTGATACCAGCCTTCGCTGATGCCTTGGGCAGTAATTTGCTGCCAGTCCTGGCGGTCGGCGGTGGTAGTTCCACCCCAGTCTGCTAGTAAACGTTTGCGTTCATCGGGGGTGGCTTTTTCTAACATTGCCCGGAGTTCGCCACCCCAACAGGCTTTCGGCCAGTTAAAGGGTTGAAATTCGTAATGATTTTTGACTAGGCGCTGGGTATTTTGAAATTTGTTACCTTGAGGTTTAGGCGATCGCATTAAGTGCAAAACTGCTATATTCTGATTTCGTTTTCTGGCTTCATAAATACGTTGAATAATCCGCGAAGCCACAATTCCCCGCCCCCGAATCAATACCGTACCACCTTGTCGTTCTAGTTGCTCGTAAACATGATCGTGGGCTTCATAAGCATTAACGACAGATTTAAAATCTTGATATTTTTCTCTATAAGCTTGCAAATCAGGAAGAAACTGAATTGCTGGATATCCAGTAGCTAAATGTAAATAACGACTAACTAAAAAAGCATAATCTCCTGGGGCGCGAGAATAGGCTACGCAATATCTGCCATCATCAGTTTTGCGAATTGCCCTAACTCGTCCATAGCGATAAATTTGATTCCAGCCAATGCGCTTCGCTTCCCTGTCTATGGAATCAAAGACATTACCCGCACGGGGTGTATAAGTTTCGGCAAATGTTGGTTCTGCAAACACTTGCCACAAATATTTAAATGCTGAGTTTATCTGTCCCTTAGTGCAATCGTGCCAAGCCTCACGCAAGGCATAACTAGGCCAACCCCAAATATTATCAGGACAAGAGTCAGAATTCGATCGCAGTCTTTCATATAAGGGAATTTGCGAATTCAAACAAAGGCGTTTGTAACGAGCATAAGGTTCTGCCTCTAATCCCAAAGCTACAATCTTGTCAGGACGCACACCACTAAGCCGCAGCAAATCAGCCCAAACAAAGCTACCCAATCCTGCCCCGATCGCTAGATAATCAGATTCATCTACTGATAGTCCTGTAGCATAAAGCGCTTGCACAGTGACATTTTCCGCCTGAAACGCCAGTGGCGGGAAATTACTTGCCAAGGGCGTTAGCGGCTGGGCTACAGGCAACCTGGGGTCTGGAAGATTGGTATTTACGTTGAAGTGAATCGTTGAAGGGGGGCTAGTATCTGGTGCAGAGGCGCTAGCAGCAAAGGTAACAGTGATTAGATAGGGGCCAATTTGCAACGTATCGCCATTAGCCAAAACACTGCGGGTTTGTGGTTGGCCATTGACATACACACCGTTAACGCTGCCTTGGTCAATGACTACCAGATGGTCTTGTTCCCAGTCAATTAGGGCATGGTAGCGAGAAACTTCACTGCTGTTAAGCAGCATCCGAGAAACGCGCACTCCCCTAAGTTCAGCAGGTAAGCGAGGGAATTCTCGACCAAAAGCGATCGGCATATTCAACCTTGGTTCTCGCCGTTCTCCTGTCGCTGGTTCTTCCCAACTTAATTGGATTTGTAAGTCATTTGTCATTTGTCATTGGTTATTGGTCATTTGTCATTTGTCATTGGTCATTGGTCGTTTGTCGTTTGTTATTGGACATGATTATTTTCCTTGTCCCCTTGGTATTCCCTAACTACCCGGTGCTACCAAGACACTCACAGCCGCAGCCAAAGATGTCCCACACCAATGACAGCCAATTTGTAGATTTTCTCCTGGGGAAACTTTATTGCATTTGGGGCATTTTAAGCCATAAACTCCTGGCGGTGTTGGTGAATGATGGTGATGTCCGATATGGACTGGTGGATGGGGTGGCATCAAAACTGTTGCTGGGATGCTACCTGTGGAAATGCTAGAAACGTTGAGTTGTATTTGTCCCAAAGAGATATTAGTGCCATCAGTTAAAGGCATTTCACCTTGAACTAATTGCCGTCCATCGATCAGAGGGGGATTTTGCGATCGCAAATTCCTAATATAAAAGCGCTGTTGCTGGTGATGAAAAAATATTTCAACGTGCAAACCAGAGACAGTGGGGTGACTCAAAACAATATCGCACCGGAGGGGGTCGCGACCAATGCGGATAGTGCCAAGATTTTTACTTGGCTGTTGTTCGTAAATGTTCTGAGTTTTATTTTGGCCTGAATCGTGCCAGTGTAAAGTTAGTGCGTTCATGGTTCTAACTTCGTAAATGGTATTTAGCTACTTCAACTTTCTTCTGTGCGATTCCTAACACGATTGCGTCGGTGTAAGCAAGTATTTAGAAAAAACTTCAACAAGCTTTATTTTCCCGACGCTAGTTTATCAGCGATGCGTGTAGTTTCTGGCAGCCGATATTTTGGCGTGCAGCGTAATACATAGTCAATTGCTGTGGGTAAACTAATTCGATGACCACTGGAGATGTACAGAGGTTTTACCCCTGTGCGCGATCGCAAAACAACCCCAACGGTTTCACCGTTATATATCAGTGGTTGCGTGCTGCCTTTGGCTTCAGGCAATTCCTCATACTTACCTACCAATCTGGACTTGGCTACACCAATTGTTGGCACATCTATCAGTAACCCTAAATGGCAAGCTATACCTAATCTACGAGGATGAGCAATTCCTTGACCATCACACAAAATGATATCTGGTATGGTTGTAATCTTTTCTAGGGCATCAAGGACAGCTGGTATTTCCCGAAATGAGAGGAACCCAGGAACATAAGGGAAGGTCGTAGGACGGTATGCTACGCTTGTCTCAATTACTTGCAAATCAGGAAAACTCAGTACTGCCACAGCTGCACGGCTAATGGTTCCATCCGCTTCAAAACCCATATCCACTCCAGCAACGTACTGGATCGGTTCTCGTAGTTTGTCTTCAGTAATTACTCGATCTCGCAGCTTTTCTTGGATAACTATGGCTTCCTCTAGCGTTGAGGGCCAAGCACGATCTTGATAAATCTTCATATTTAAAATTGGAATTAAACTGATTAATATTAATCCTGTTAATTAGGCTAGGGCAAAACAGATGTTGAACTAGGGAAAATATCTTTTTTACAAAGGTATGTGAAAGACTATCTTTATACTAAATATTTTAACCCAAGCTAGTTGATATTTTGCATCATAATGTTACTTAAGGCTGGGAAGAGGGAATCCTAAGAATATAAGTTTATTTTCCTAGATTTTCCCTTTTAGTGGTTATGACACAGCCAAATATTCTGGAACTTGCAAAACAGGGAGATGTAGAAGCGATCGCATCTCTGATGAACCGCCACCTACACCCCAAAGGGATCGCTGCAAAAGTTGCCTTTCAAGATGCTTGGTTAGAGGTAACGCTAGAATCTGCTCAAGTACCAAATCAGCAAATTTTAGTTGCATTTATCCGCAAAGGTTTAACTGGTTTAGGGGCTGCATCTATTGAAAGCGTGAAAATTTACGGACAACAAACGGGTAAGAAGTTTCCAGCTTGGACTAAAGAGTTTAATCTAGGTATAGTAGAAGATGAACTAGAAGAAGTAGATAATGAAAATTCTTCCAGCAATCCTCAAACTCTGACTATTTCTATTAACTTGAGTGGCGATACTGCACGGGGATTAACAAACCAAGATTTTGAATTTATTGCTAACCAAATAAGCGCCGATATTTTATCATCCTGTACTGACGTTTTTATTCAAAAAGTAAGTATTAGTAATGGTAGTTCGGTGATTACAAAGGAACGTTAGTATTTAAATCGTCTCACGCAGAGGTCTAGAGGTGTATACCGTAGACTTGTAAGGGAGACAAGAGGCTTCTTTTTCTTTCAGCTATTCCCTCCTTCCCATATCTGAAGTTGTCTTTCTGCTGCAACGATGCAATTGAGATGCTTGGGTGGATACAGAAAACAATCGTAAGCTAAGGCCATCTGTCTAGCAGCTTCACTATACGGCACTCGTCCTATTCCTGTACCCAATCCAGGACAGGCAATGGTATTAATTTTTTGCCTAGCGTGTTGGTTATGCTGGCGAACTGTCAGCAGCATCGCCCACATCGCAATATAAGGAATATCTGTCCCAGCAATAATCATGGGAACTCGCATAGTCGGTGTATGAGCCAAAAAAGGATGCTTGTGATGATCGGTTTCTACAATCATTGATGTTCCCACAGACTGTTCGCCCAAATAATCTTCAAGAATGCGCTGTTGGACTCTTGCCATTAAGGAAGTACCGAAAAAACGGATAATTGCCGCATCTATGCCACCATCCATCATGCCGAAAGAGTTTGCAGGGCTGACCATACAATCAAAATCTGGCAACCACTCGAAATAGTCATTCACTATTTCTACATTGGGTAAGTAATTAAAATGCTGTTGAAAGGCTGCACACAACAAAGAGTCGGGAGCTACCAATATCAGTTTCAAGCTTTCATTTCCTCCGCTTGAATACCTATTTTAAACGTCAGCTAGGGCAACAGTCAACGGTTTTTCTGTATTATCAGCCTTGTTTTTTAAATATACTACATTTATAATACAAAATATATCACCACTCAGTTGGTGACTGTTTGTCGCTTAAACAAAAGGAAATTTTATGATTCCCCGAACACGCATCCGAAATATTGGTATTTCTGCTCACATCGACTCTGGTAAAACTACGCTGTCAGAGCGAATTCTCTTTTACACGGGCAGAATCCACGCTATTGAGGAAGTGCGGGGAGGCGGCAAGGGTGCAACGATGGATTTTATGCCGGAGGAAAAACTACATGGCATTACCATTACCTCTGCTGCTACTACCTGTGAATGGCACGATACCCAAATTAACCTGATTGATACACCAGGACACGTGGATTTCACCATTGAAGTGGAACGCGCCCTGCGGGTATTGGATGGGGCAGTGATGGTGCTGTGTGCTGTGGCGGGTGTGCAGTCCCAGTCTATTACGGTGGATCGGCAAATGAAGCGCTACCGCGTGCCACGTTTGGCATTCATCAACAAAATGGATCGGATGGGCGCAGATCCATTTCGTGTAGTACAGGGAATACGCGATCGCTTGCAACTCAATGCAATATTGATTCAATATCCGATCGGCAGTGAAGACCAATTCCAGGGAGTAATTGACCTGGTAGAAATGACTGCTGACTACTTTGAGGGTGAAAACGGGGAAAACCACGTCAAAAAGTCAATTCCCGAAGCTCTTAGGGATGAGGCGCAACAAGCACGGGAGAAGTTGCTAGATGCTTTGTCGCTGTTCTCTGAACCAATGACGGAGATGTTACTGGCGGGTGAGGAGATTCCTAAAGCATTAATTTGGGAAACCATCCGACAGGCAACCTTGAGTCTAGAATTTACTCCTGTATTACTGGGTTCGGCATTCAAAAATAAAGGAGTGCAAAACTTATTGGATGCAGTTGCGCTTTATCTACCATCTCCCGTGGATAGGGAAGTCAAGGGACTAGGGACTGGGGATTGGGGACTGGGAACTAGGACAAGCAATTCCCAATCCCCAGTACCCAGTACCCAATCCCTAATCACTCTCTCCCCTAACCCCGATGCTGCTTTGGTGGCATTGGCATTTAAACTCACCGTTGAGTCCTTTGGGCAGTTGACCTATACTCGGATTTACTCTGGGACACTAAAACCAGGCGATACCGTCTACAACTCGCGGACTAAACAACGGGTGCAAATCGGTCGCTTGGTGAGAATGCACGCCAATAAGCGAGAAGAGTTAAAAGTTGCCTTAGCAGGGGATATTGTGGCTCTGTTGAGTGTGGATTGTGCTTCTGGCGATACATTTTGTTCTGGGGAACCACTGGTATATCTAGAGAAGATGTTTGTGCCGGAACCAGTGATTACACTGGCAATTACACCCAAGAAACAGGAAGATAGCGATCGCCTTTCCAAGGCACTCAATCGCTTTCAAAGGGAAGATCCCACCTTCCGGTTGAGTATCGATCCTGAATCAGGCGCAACTCTGATTTCTGGGATGGGCGAACTCCACTTGGAAATCTACGTCGAACGCATCCAACGGGAATATAATGCCGAGGTTTACGTTGGTAATCCCGCCGTAGCCTACCGAGAAACCATTGGACAACAAGCTACTTTTGACTACCGATTCAAGAAACAATCAGGCGGCCCCGGTCAGTACGCCCATATTACTGGGTGGATTGAACCCACAGATCAGCCGTTTGTCTTTGAAAATCGGGTAGTTGGGGGTGCGATTCCCAAAGAATATATCCCGGCGTGCGAAAAGGGTTTTCGGGAGGCGATGGAATCAGGAAAGCTGGAAGGTTATCCGGTAACTGGGGTGAAAGTCGTTTTGGATGGTGGTTCTTATCATCCAATTGACTCTTCAGAATTGGCTTTTCGGTCAGCATCTCATCAAGCAATTGAGGGTGCGATCGCTAAAGCCAAACCTTACATCCTCGAACCCATTATGCTTGTTGAGGTGGAAACGCCCAACGAGTTAATAGGAAGAGTTCAGGGTGACTTATCCTCCCGTCGGGGTTTGCTGTTGGGTTCCGAGACAATGCAGGGATATACGGTGATTCGGGCAGAAGTAGCACTGGCGCGAATGTTTGGGTATTCTACAGAATTGCGATCGCTCACTTCTGGTATGGCTACTTTTTCAATGGAATTTGCCTGCTATCGCCAGTCCTGAACCCACATTAGCAATTAGCATCGCTCCAGATTATCTTTTTAAAAAGACAATCTGGAGCTAAATTTAAACCTTAAATTGTAGGGTGCGTTACACTAAATTAGACTTTCTCAAACCTTCAAATTCCTACACAGCCCTAACACGCCCTAACTTTTTATTTACTTTATAAATAGGCTTAAGTCTCTTTACTTAATTACGAATTACGCCCTTGGCCGCAACAATTGCACAAAGGTATCACTCACAGTATGGTCTTTGGTATCGGCACACCAGCCAGTAAATATGTCAAAGCAATAATCAAAGTGCGATCGCTTGTTTTATAACTGGATAGCTAGCTATCCAATCAAGCCTAGCCTTGGAGACAAAGCGATCGCCTCACTAAGAATAATTTTTCATAAAGCTAAGACTTTGTTTGTTTTAATATATACAGCAGATTCCCAACAAACGTGCCACAGTTAAAAAGACTAAAAAATAAATTATGCATAACTAAAAAAGCAGCAGATGATTTCAGCCCTAATGACAAGGACGAATTAAGCGCTGAATGCAAAAAACGATTAGCTGATTTAGACAAAACTCCTTGATACCCAACAAAAACCCGACATCTGTCGGGTGGTGATAATGGCTTTCTTGCGCCTCAGTCCAAAAGTTTTGCCAAAGCAGTTATCCTATTGCGGTGAAAGTCAACGGTTTTATCCTTGAGGATGTCTCAGCTACCTGCTGGCGAGTTGAACTGAATCAACTCGCTACATTAAAGCTCAATTAACTTGAAGCCCCAAGGTTTTAGAGCCGCTTCAGCTAGTTCTGTATTTACACCTTCATAAGCCTCCCATTCCAAGGGATGCTCTTTAGGATGTCCGTCGCCGACATTACCTGCAACTTTGATTATCGGACAGTTGGCGATGCGATCGCGCTCCAACCCTTTGGGAACTACTATTTGGATTTTATGACCAATAAACTTCGCTGTACTTTCTTCCGCCACAGCTTCACGGATTAAACAAATATCCCCAGCAGTCCCCCAAGTAGTTTTGTAGATGTGGAGGAATGATATATAAGGTGCTGGCTTGATGGATCTTTTGAGAACATGCATTATCTGTAATCCTTACACTATGAGTCAAAAATCATAATTCATATAAGTATTTTCTATCACGTTCGTAGGGAAGAAGAATGTTTTTAACTCACTTTTTGCACCTAGTCTAAGTGATTAGCCTTTTTGGAGAAAGATCGTCGTCTGCATACTAGCTCCCAAAGCGATCGCAGCTAAATGCTGCTACACGAGATAATAGCAATGTCTCATTCAATTGTTGGCGATCGTCAATGTCCTTCGAGAACCTCTGCAAACTACTTTCCGAAAAACATCCCGAACGTTTTGCTAGTTGGGTTTTGGGTACAGAGCAAACTTCCGTCAAAGTTCTCAAAACCGAATTGAGTATTGAACCGATTCGCGCTGATTACGTTACCTTCTTACAGCTAGAAGGACGCATTCTCCACTTGGAATTTCAAACCAAACTAGAATCTACACCGCCACTACCCTTGCGAATGCTAGATTATTGGGTACGCTTGTATCGTTTGTATCGTCTACCCATAACACAAGTTGTCGTATTATTGCTTCCCCCTGCACCAGGAACGGTAATTGAAACTGTCTTTTCAGTCGAAACTACTCGTCATGAATATCGCGTAATTCAAATGTGGTCAGAAAATCCTGAATCATTCCTCAATGACCCAGCTTTATTACCCTTAGCACCACTGGCAGCAACCACGCAACCCCAAGGCTTATTACAACGAGTTGTGGAAAAAGTTAATCAACTTGAGCCAAGACAATGACCAGAAATTTCCGCTTACACCCAAATCTTAGCGGGGTTAAAATACAATCAGGATTTGATTCGACAATTATTTCGGGAGGGTATGATGCGCGAGTCAGTAATTTATCAAGAAATTCTCGCTGAAGGCGAACAACGAGGAGAACAACGAGGACGGGAAGCGGAAGGGCAATTGCTCATTCTCCGTCAACTGACTCGACGGGTGGGAGAATTACCCCAAGAGGTGCGATCGCAGATTGAAAATCTCTCTTTAGAACAATTAGAAAATCTTGGTGAAGCATTGTTGGATTTTCAGGCGATCGCGGATTTAGAATCCTGGTTTACTAAATTAGAGTAGCAATGGCCTTTTACTAAAAAGGGAATGTTTTTACAACACGATAATTGCCCACATACTAACTCCCAAAGCGATCGCTGCTAGGTATTGCCCAAGGAGCGAGCGCACTGGCTGCTTGGCAATCTTTTGCGTTAATAACATAGTCATCAACACTGAGAAAATTATCGTTGTACCTTGCAAAAAGGCAATCACAGCTGGGTGAGCAACCAATATTGGCAATTGTTCGCCACTCAAACCAAAAGTAGCAAAGGTAACAGGTAAAATCCGCCCGCCTTCGCCTAAGCCTAAACGCAGATAATGAGCTAAGTTTCCTCCCAACACTAATGGTAAATAGCCATAAGCAAGTTCTACAAATGATTTTGGCTTCCGGTTAAAGTTCAACAGTTTCAGCAAACCATAAACCCCAAAGGTAAAAATCGCTGGGATAATTAACACTAGCAGCGATAATCCGAAGTGCTGCCAAAACTGAGTTAAATCCAGTTGTAACCCCAACCAAGATTGCAATTCTGGCAAGCGATGCAGATATATCCCACCCAATAGCAAAAACAACAATGCTACTTCATAAGTGCGGGGTACATGAGTTGTCCACAGTTCAATTGCAGGGGGACGCAAGTTGAATTCAACGGAACGATGAGGACAGGCTTTTAAGCAAGTCATACACAGTACGCAATCTCTGTTATCTTCTAACTGTGCGGGATGCGAGTATAAAGGACATCCATTGGTTTCCAGCCCTTCGCCCTTTTGCGGCCCACCTTTATAGCACTGATAGGTGGTGCAACTGGCAGAACATATCCCTTGCTGGGCGCGGAGTTCCGTCATTGAGAGTTTGGCAAATAAACCATTCATTCCACCAATAGGGCAGAGATATCGACACCAAAACCGCCGCTCAAAAAGTGCGGAGAAAATCATCGCCCCAGCAGTAATTAACAGCAGCAAACAAGCGCTGAGGTAAGCGGTATTTTCTAAATGCCAGAGTTCTTCCCATAAGAAAATTAGGGTGAACAAACCAAACATGAACCATCCGCCCCATTTCTCAGCTTCCTGTCTCGGCCAGCGTTTGAGTTTTCGCGGCCACAGCCACAGAGATAACTTTTGGGTAATTTCCCCATAAATCATGAAGGGACAAACAGAACACCAAATGCGTCCCAAAAAGGGAAAGAGAAATAAGAAGAACGGCCACCACCAAGCCCAAAAGAAATTTAATACGAAATTGCGATCGCGGGTTTGCGGCCCAATAAATAATATTGCAACAATAATTGCAAAAGCCGTTGCAGTAAAACCATAATTAATGCGATCGGGCCACCAAGGACTCCTCAAAAACCGCCGCAAACGAGGATAGGCATTCAACAGATTCACCCGAAATCGTTTTTTCTTCGCTTCGGCTGGCCAGAAAATTTCTTCTGTTAATTCATTAGCACCCTCGGCTTGGACGATCGCTCTTTCAACCAGGTTTTTTAATTCCTTAAGATTGCCAGGAAAATCATAAGATTGTAGGCGACGTAAAGCTTCTGGGGTGATATGCGGTTTCGGAACGCCTCTAGCCCGAATGTAGAGACTAGTATAATATTCAACCTGTGCTTGAACATCAGCTTTCCGCACCCGTAGCGGTGGTACTTTAATAACGTGACCAACAGAACGTTCAATGGTCGGCAGAGTTTTTTCAGAAACAATCAGAATTCTGGCTTTACTGGGGCGAGGTTCAGGTGTTGATTCTCCCGAACGGCTTACAGGGGTATATGTGCCAGTTTTGAGCAACTGCGTCACGGGAGGTAATAATTCTTCGGGCAATTCTTGGATATTGTTGAGAACTAAAGTACCTTCTCCCAACCATTCCAACAGTCCTGGTTTACCGCCAGCGCGACCGAATAAATCTGCACCGCTAGTTTGCAGAATACCGCAATTGACTTTAATTATCGGTTCTCGCCGTTTTGGAGAACCAAAGTGGATCAGGGCTGCTATGTTGTCCTTTTCTAACCCTGGTTCTCCAAAGATATCCACTGATTTGCGGTCAGCAGCAGCTTCTCGAATTTGTTCGCGCAGCCGCACAGCATAGCGACTCGTACCGACAATTCCCCGTTGCGCTTTGGTAACTAAATATGGCCGCAAAGCTACGGAACGTTCTTGTTCATAGCCGAGTGCAGATGTCGCCTGGGCTAATTCTTGAACCAATTGGCGGGAAAAAGCCTTAGCGATTTCGGGATATTGGGTGACTATTTCCCGAAATTTATCACCAGACACAACCCACAAGTGACATTCGGTTACTGTAGTAATTGTGAATGGAGTTAATTCATCCAACAGCAATTCTTTGAGTTCAATCACAGATCCGGGTAGGAATCCACAAGCTAAGGCTGGGTTGGTTTCATTGGTGGTATTGCTTTCAAGTTGACCTTCTACAAGAATATAAAGGGCTTCTGGAGGAGTGCCTTCGCTAACTAAGTCAGTTTCGGCACTTACAACTTGTTCTTCGATTACTTGTGCGATCGCATTTAACACTTCAGGCGAGAGAATTCCTAAAGTGGTGCGTTCTTGTAGCCATATAACTGTTTCTGGAGATGTCACGTCGCTTTGCTCCGAATTCAAAATTCAAAATTCAAAATTCAAAATTCCCATAAATAAATTTAGTTGCTCTGTATCATGAGTCTTTGTCGGTCATGTTAAATTCTCCGTGTAGGCTGTTATGTATAACTGTTTTCAATTCGGTGAAATACAGTAGAAGCGCACAAATATGCTAGCCTACTGAGTATTACATCCAAACAATAACCGCTATCAAAGAAATTATCCTCTGAAAGAATGTCAAAATATCTGTGTGCGGCTGTTATGGATTAATATTTGAGAATTGAGCGGGGACGAATTATGGCACTTTATCTAGACTCAGCGATCGCATCTGAGGCTGAAGTTGTTAAGCTTTGGGGATGGGTGAAAGGCATTACAACTAATCCCACACTGTTGTCTCAAAGCGATACCCCAGCAGAAATCACGCTCAAAAATTTGGTTGCCTTGACTTCTGGCCCGTTATACTATCAACTTGTGGCATCCGATAAAGCTGGGATGCTAGCTGAAGGTAGAAAAGCTTTCGAGATTATTGGTTCGCAAACAATTTTAAAGATTCCCGCAACACCGTTAGGTTTTGAAGTGGTAGCGAGTCTATCATCAGAAATTACCTGTTCTGTGACAGCGATTTATAGTGCAGCCCAAGCAGCAGTTGCACGGGAGGCGGGAGCGAAAATTGCCATAGCTTATGTAAATAGGGCGACGCGGTTGTTAGGTGATGGTATTGCCTTAGTGCGGGATATGGCTAGCGTCCTCAAAGGCAGTGATACGGAAATTTTGGCAGCTAGTATCAAATCTCCCGAAGAAGCAGCCGCTTCATTGCAAGCCGGGGCGGATCATTTGACTTTACCATTAGCAATGTTGCAAGCGATCGCAACTCATGAATTCTCACAGAAAACTGTTGAAGAATTTGCTAAAGGAGGCATCGGTTTAAGATAATTCGTAATGGGCTACGCCCCGCTACGCTAACGTAATTTGTAATTCGTAATTAAATATGAGTTTGTCAGATATTCCTAATCTCTGGGTTCCCTTGGTACTTTTAGGTTTAATTATTGTCGCTGCTGTATTTTTCAGTCGCACCAGTTGATTACTAAGGCATTACAAAAGATTATGTTAGGTAAAGTAACAGAGCCTTTTGCTGCCTGACAGTGCTTTGGTAATAATTAACAATTGCGTTGTAGTAATCTATCATATCATGTCCGCTTGATTGCTTATTAAACCTGAAGAACCCCACCCCCGCCAAAGCTACGCTTTGTCT
>NZ_NOLI01000077.1:0-37764 GCF_002245975.1 Nostoc sp. 'Peltigera membranacea cyanobiont' 213
GTAAATTGGGAATTAACGAACAAAGGTTAGCATTACCGCAACGTTCACCATAACCATTAATTGTCCCCTACCCCCTGCCTCTGCAAATACGGGTGCGAGGATACCACAAGGACGGTAGCCAGTATTTAAGCCGGTTAGTTCTTCTAATTTGCGCGTCCAGTCGGGATATAAAGCACGAGATCGCCAACACAATGAAAGCATTGCCTCATTAGTGATGTTTTCCGCATCTGGTGCTAACATCCCGGCGGCGGCGTGGGTAGCGGCAGCCTGAAAGTCACGACAAAGCACGGTGACGTTTGTCCCGCGCAATTTTAGTTCAATGGCGATCGCTAAACCAATAACGCCGCCACCAATAATTACGATCTCACTAGTCATTAGTCATTAGTCATTGATCGTTAGCCATTTATCATTAGTACATAACTAATAACTCATAACTAATTAACTCATAACTTATAACTTATAACTCATAACTAAAGACGGATCTATCGTTACCACAAGGCTCGAATTGGTTCGTTGCCTTGATTCGTGTTGCTGGATGGCGTTTCTGTTGCCGAACTATCTGTATTGTTTTCTGTTGTACTATCAGCAGGTGATGTTGAGTCTTCAGAAGGATTCTGAGCAACGTTACTTCTATTGTCAGGTCTTGCGGGTACAATAGAGCGCTTGTTTTCGTTTGTTTCAGTTGTTTCATTTCCTTCAGTTGCAGTTTCTTCATTTTTGCTGCCAGCACTGCTATTAACATTGATATTAGCTGGCAGGACTTTTGCTGCTTTACCGCCGGGAGCGTTAGCGCTTTGCACGCCCATAGGAAAATTGATGCCTAGTAATGTACCAAGCAGAATGGCCAAACCTCCAGCCATTAAAATCAGGGGTGTCCATCTACCCATCTTGTCTTACTCCTTTTTAACCTTTTGGTGTCCACACTATTCGAGAACCTTGTCCCCAAAATCCATCAAACTTTGTCACTTTCACATCGCCTAAAACCTGAGTTTGGCAGGCTAAACGTAAGTCTGTTGTAGGAGAATGGGGAGGAAGCGAACGCCGGGTTCGATCGCGCCAATTCGCTGTTGATACTTTGCCCTCTACCTTAACCGCGCAGGTTCCGCAACTGCCAATGCCTCGACAGTTTATTACCTTAGCACCGTCATTGTAGAGGTCAATACCATTTTGCAGCAAAATTGCTCGGAGATTGCTTCCGCTTACGCACTCAATTGTTTTACCTTCAGCTACTACCTTAGGCATTTTTAAATTGCCAAACTGGCGTTTTGTTGTATATTGACACATTGCCTCGAAAGTTGTCTCGTCGGTCCCAGTTTTATGACCACAAATTCTTCACCTCAACTTTGGCTCTATGACACTACATTACGAGATGGCACTCAGCGCGAGGGGCTATCAGTATCGATAGAAGATAAGTTACGCATTGCCAAGAGACTCGATCAACTGGGAGTTCCTTTCATTGAAGGCGGTTGGCCTGGTGCTAATCCCAAGGATGTACAATTTTTCTGGCAACTCCAAGAAGATCCGCTAAAACAAGCTGAAATTGTGGCTTTTTGTTCGACTCGCCGGCCTAACTCCACTGCTGCAACCGAACCGATGCTACAGGATATTTTGGCTGCGGGAACTCGCTGGGTAACGATTTTTGGTAAGTCTTGGGATTTACATGTTACAACCAGCCTCAAGACGACATTAGAAGAAAATTTGGCGATGATTCGTGACACCATTGAGTACCTCCGTTCTCAAGGGCGGCGGATTATCTACGATGCCGAACATTGGTTTGATGGTTACAAGCACAATCCAGATTATGCTTTACAGACATTAGAAGCTGCGATCGCATCTGGTGCTGAATGGCTAGTCCTGTGTGATACTAATGGCGGTACTTTACCCCATGAAGTTAGCCAAATTGTGCAAGATGTCAGTAGTCATTTGTCATTTGTCATCAGTCAAGAACCAATGACCAAGGACAAAGGACAAAGGACAATCCCTCAAATTGGAATTCATACTCATAACGATTCAGAAATGGCGGTTGCTAACGCAATAGCCGCCGTGATGGCAGGGGCAAAGATGGTACAGGGGACAATTAATGGTTATGGTGAACGTTGCGGTAATGCTAACCTTTGTTCGTTAATTCCCAATTTACAACTGAAGCTGGGCTACAGTTGTATCACAGAAGACCAGCTAACACAACTTACAGAAGCTAGTCGTTTTGTGAGTGAGGTGGTCAACCTCGCGCCTGATGAACACGCTCCCTTTGTGGGACTTTCGGCTTTTGCCCACAAGGGTGGTATTCATGTATCAGCTGTAGAACGCAATCCCCTAACTTACGAACATATTCAGCCGGAACAAGTCGGGAATCATCGCCGCATCGTGATTTCTGAACAGTCTGGACTTAGCAATGTTTTAGCCAAAGCCCGCAGTTTCGGGATTAACCTCGACCAGCTAAAGGCAGAAGCCAAGCAAATTCTCCAGCGTCTTAAAGATTTGGAGAGTGAAGGATTTCAATTTGAAGCCGCAGAGGCCAGTTTTGCCCTACTGATGCACGAAGCTTTGGGAGGTCGCCAGAAGTTTTTTGAAGTTAAAGGTTTTCAAGTCCACTGTGATTTGATTGAGGGGAAAGAAACTAGTAATGCCTTAGCTACGGTCAAAATCGCTGTTGACGGCAAAAATATTCTGGAGGCGGCGGAAGGGAATGGCCCGGTTGCTGCGTTGGATGCGGCTTTACGCAAGGCTTTGGTGAACTTTTATCCCCAAATAGCAACCTTTGATTTGACAGATTACAAAGTGCGGATTCTCAACGGACATACGGGCACTGCGGCGAAAACCCGCGTGTTGGTAGAATCAGGCAATGGTCGTCAACGCTGGACTACGGTGGGGGTTTCTACCAATATTTTGGAGGCTTCCTATCAAGCGGTGGTGGAGGGCTTGGAATACGGTTTGTTATTGCACTCTCAAGCAGAAGCGGCGGTGAAAGCTTCTAGTTGACAAAAAAGACATTTTATGTTCTAAAAGCTTGGTTTGTCGATGAGAAGGGAAAGCGATCGCTAATAGGTGCAGAATCGATCCAAAAAAAGACCTCTAGTTTGTACCAGAGGTCTTTCCGTTTCAGAACGTTGTAAAATTCATTAGCAATGTAAAACGCTGATATGGTTAATTTAGTGGCTTCTGTGCCATGAATGCCAAAATAACAACCCAATTGCCAATCCCATACCGACAATTATTGTTACTCCCATACCTAAATTGCGTAGGCGCAGCCCGCCGCAGGCATCGCCAATCCAATATTTAGGTGCAGACCTAGAAATCGAATGCTGCGACCAAAACTTCATCTTATGCCAGGTTTTAGGAGAACTTTTCCCACGATTGGGCAACTAATTGGCTCAACCAGCGACGTTGTTCCCGATCCAGCAGTGGATCGTCTGCTAGCAACTGAGCGGTTAATTCTTCCAAAGATTGACCCTGGGCGCGGACAATTTTAATTACTCCAGCGATCGCAGCAGCAACGAGTTCTTCATCAATTGGCTGTTGTCGTAAAGCAAAAATTTCCTGGGGACTGTCTGGAATGGGATAATTCATGGCGTGGGTTTACAGAAATACAAAATGAACAATAAATTCTTCAACAAATTCTTAAAATTTCTTTACTGAATCTTTACCAAACTAATAGCGCGGAGTTTACCTTACTTTGTGCCTTCATAAAATCTGTCTTAGTGAGTAGATTGCTCGGAGATGTCAGGAAACGATGAGAGAAATCCTTTATTTAGAAGTTCCAACTCCAGATATAGAAACTGTACGTAGCTGGCTACAAACGGATTTTGAACCTGGAAATGGAGAAAAAGTGCTTACTTCGGAAGGCTTTCGCCTCAAAATACCCAGTGCGACTACACCTGCTGGAGCGGCTCTTTCCGAAAAATTGCCTGCGGAACTTTCGGTATTTGTCTGGACGGTGCAACGAACTACCTATCTGAAAGTGTTTCGTTGGGCAGAACAACCCTTTCCCAGTGAGGGACAAATTCTGCAACGCCTAACCAAAGAAATCAGAAGCCGTTTTCCGCATCATTACCCAGAACCACCAACGATTGATTTATCGCAGCAATCGATTTTTGCCGCACTAGCCTCTGCTTACCCCCTCACCGTCAAGTATTTTCAGAAAATGCCTAACGGTGAATACGATCTAACACGTGCCTACTGGTGGGAACAACGATGGCGCGAAGGAGTACGAAATCCGCAGCAGCCGCGTCAAGTTGTGTTTTCCAATCAAGGGGACAGGGGAAAAGGTAATCCCAGTACCCAGCCTCTGGTCACTAATCCCCAGTACGACATCATCTACATCGGTGGCGCACTAGGCGCGATTCATGCTGCATTAATGGCAAAACTAGGATATAAAGTCCTGCTGGTGGAACGAATGCCCTTTGGCAAGATGAACCGAGAATGGAATATTTCCCGCGATGAGATTCAAAGCTTGGTTAATCTGGGTTTAGTCACCCCCGCAGAGTTAGAAACCATCATTGCCAGGGAATACAAAGATGGATTCAATAAATTTTTTGATGCGAATAATCCATCCAAACTGCGATCGCCCGTTCTACACACACCCACAGTCCTAAATTTAGGCTTAGATTCCGAAAAATGGCTCCTTATGTGTGGGCAAAAGCTGCAAGCCGCAGGCGGCGAAATCTGGGATGAAACAGAATTTATGCGTGCAGATATTGATATATCACAAGTTTTGTTGCAAGTCAAGCACTTACCTAGTCAGGTTGAAAAACAAGTAAGCGGACGATTGCTAATAGATGCAATGGGAACTGCCTCACCCATCGCTTGGCAATTAAATGGTGGTCGAGCCTTTGATAGTGTGTGTCCGACAGTAGGAGCGGCAATTGAGAGCGGATTTGAGCCGCAAGTGTGGGATTCGCAGTATGGGGACGTGCTTTATAGTCATGGGGATATTTCGCGGGGAAGGCAGCTGATTTGGGAATTGTTTCCTGGAGCAGATGATGAACTAACGATTTATTTATTTCATTACCACGAGGTGAATGCTGAAAATCCTGGTTCCTTGCTAGAGATGTACGAAGACTTTTTCACGATTTTGCCAGAGTATCGCAGGTGCGATATGGACAAATTGGTGTGGAAAAAGCCGACGTTTGGGTATATACCGGGACATTTTAGTGTGGGAAGTAGCGATCGCACAGTTGCCTTCGATCGATTAATTGCGATCGGCGATGCCGCATCACTCCAGTCTCCCCTCGTCTTCACCGGTTTTGGTTCCCTAGTTCGCAACTTAGAGCGCTTAACAACGCTGTTAGATACTGCTCTCAAACATGACTTGTTGAGTTTCCGCCACTTGAATCAGATTCGCGCTTACCAAAGCAACGTTTCAGTAACTTGGCTATTTTCCAAAGGGATGATGGTACCCACTGGAAAATTTTTACCACCCCAGCGCATTAACTCCATGCTCAACACCTTCTTTGGATTGTTAGCAGACGAACCCCAAGAAGTAGCAGATAACTTCATCAAAGATCGGTGTGATTGGTTAACCTTTAACCGATTAGCACTCAAAGCCGCTAGGAAAAATCCTGCCTTGCTTTTATGGATTTGGGAACTTGCTGGGCCTAGAGATTTAGTGCGATGGCTTGGTAGTTATTTCAACTTCGGTCGTCATGCCCTCATTAGCGCTTTGCTGAGTCCGTGGTTCGGGCGGTTCTTAAACCGGGTAGGTTTTTGGCTAGAACCCCGGAATCCTGGCTTGTGGCTGTGGCTATTGACAATTAATTATGCGATCGCCACAGGTAAACCGCGATCGCGCTCTCAAGTTGCAAAAACCAACCCAGAAGCCATAATTCCGAAGTCAGAAGCAAGGATTCTCAATTAGATATTGGACATGACTAACGACTAAGTAGATCGACGCAATTAAGGCTAAATTGCGAACGCGAATAGCGGCGACTACAACAGAAAAATGTCATTGGTCTTTTGTCATTAGTCCTTTGTCATTGGTCATTAGTAAGGGCTTTAAGCAAGTTTGCGTTTCGTAACATACTTGGGTTTTCTTGCGCCAACTTACTTAATAACCAATGACCAATGACCATTGACCAATGACCAATGACCAATGACCATTGAAGGAGGCAGGAGGCAGTTTTCCTCCTGCCTTCCTCAATAACTAATCTATTGACCTTGAGGGCGAAAATTCGGTAGTTCCACAGATGCTAATGACTTACGCCCTTTGGGTGGACGCTGGGGATAAACCACAGGTGAAGGTGAATTAGCATCATTAGTGTTATCACCTAATAACTCTGGTGAAAATTGGGAAACTTCTGACCAGTAGTCTTCAGTTTCTTCAACAGGCGACTCAGTGTGGGAGGAAGTAGAGGAAACCAGTAAGTTATTGGCTGGTGAAGTTACAGAATCTGTTGTCCTAGAAATGGAGATAGTTGTAGAGGGATTGATTTCTGCTTCCAAGTGCGCTTCCTGGGGATTTTCTATTTCCCCATCGTCTTTTATGATTGTTGCTAAAGTCTCCCAGATAGGAGAATCATTATTATTCTCATCTGTTTTAGCAGCAGGCGGTGGTGATGCAGATTCAGGCTGGGAGGTGAAAAACATTTGGATTAAACTATCTAATTGCTGATCTAAATTGGATGAACCCGAAGTTGAAATAGCTTCCGGTATATCTGGGGAATCGTCAATTTTTGGAGAGGGGATGGGTTCTGGTGGTGTTGAGGTATTTTGATTTTGCTTAACTGACCAGTTCCAAGGAGATGATGGCGGCGGAGTCGGTTCATTTCTTTGAAATGGGATTGGTGCTGACGGTTCGCCCCAAGAATTATCTACACTCTCAGTCAAGGATTCTGATTCTGCTGACCAAGGTTGAATTGGCTGGGCGTTAGGAAACAAAGACCGAGCTTTTCTAGAAAATCTTCCTTGGGCGCTAGTTATATCTTTAGGATGTTTTGCAGTATCTTCTAAAGAGTCATAGCTAGGAACCGATGTATCTAGACATTTTTCTAGAGCTGCTTTGAATTGCAGCGTCTGGCGTTGTTGTCGCATCAGTCTAGTACGTAACTCCCGACAAACAGTCTCTGACTGCAATAACTGTTCAGACTGTTCGCTATTATTAGTGTGTAACAACGTACATTCGCGCTCTAACTGGGCAAGGCGTTGCTGGCTAATTTGTAGCTGTGCTTTATAACTATCAGTGAAAATTTCCTGGCGTTGAACGGTTTGTACAGCAGTTTCTAATTGTTGAAATAGAGATTTTATCTGTTCTTGAGCCGCAGCCAATTCCTGAGTATGTTGGTTGAGCATCGACTCAGTAACGCTGGAGCGCGTTTTCTGCCACTGCAAAACCTTTTCAGACTCAGCTAGGTTGTCTTTTAGCTGCTCTACTTGTTCATACAAATTATTGTTAGCCGAACGCAATTCTTCGTTCAATGCCAGCAGGTTCTGAAACTCCGAGTCAATAAGTGCTTGCTTGCCGCTTTCCGGCTCTGCAACCCAGTCCGGCTGGGTAGTATCTTTTGAAAATTGTCTATCTTCAGCTGGCATGAGGAGTGGCAGTTGTTTAACTACCATATTGTCATTAGGCACAACTGAGTAAAAGGGACAACTCGCCTGCTCTGATTGTGGCGAATTAGCAGAATTTAGGGATTCCATCACAGCCCCCTTGTTTGAGGTGTCAGCTTCATTCATCACTCTTGACCCACCTGCCTAAAAATATCAGCAGTGCTGGCATTAGCATTGCTTATCAACTGTGTCTAATCAGGGTTTGCTCTAGAAGCTAAGTTTAACTCTCTCCAGGCACCAGCAATTAATCATCAATTGGTGTTCCCTATTTTGTATCTAGACTGATGCCGTTATAACACTATGATGCTCTTCCCCGTCAAGAAGAGGCAGGGGAAAACAGGGTAGGGGGCAGGAGAGACAAATACAGAGTGGCTCTGTTCTACGAAAGTTTTTCCATACGAAAAACTTTCGCAAGTTACATTTTATTCTCTATACTCGCATCTATCTTAAGATATAAATTTAAAATGTCTCCTTCAATACATTTTTCTACTGACTTATTTATTACTTAGGAACCATCTCAGTACAAGTATTTAGTATTCGATGATAATTCTGGGATCTTGAGCGATCGCTATTTAATGTCAGTAAACAACTAAGAGCTTCTGCCAGGAATAAAATGTTAGGAAAACATCATATATACGAATAAATACTTATAAAGGAATGATGAAGAAGTAACAATTCAAGTAAGTGAATTCATGAAATTTGTTTAAAGAAGAATCTCAATTTAGTCCGGTCATTTTTGTTGGGAAATACTTTTATAGCAAGCAATTCCAGACTTAATGAGTGAGATGTTTTTTATCAACTTGTCTTGAATACATCAAGTTTGTTTGATGAATACAATAAAATTGCTTAAAGTATCCTTGACTACTTGTATATACTATTGCTCTGTATTTTAGTTAACAGTAAAAACATTTTATTCAAGTGTTAATACGGATACACTTTTTAATTGATTTATTAAAGAATAATTGGAATAACCGAGTTTTCTACTAGCTAGAAAGTAATTATAAAGACCATAATTACTACTGGCTAATACGAGCCTTGTGTTAGAGAAAGCGTTGTGGTAGTTAAGCTTTTCCAAAAATTATAAGTTTAAAATAGGGGTGCTAAAGATGACCGATATATTTGCAATGGGTGTAAATATAAAGCAAGAAGCTGTCCAATTACCGCTAGTTGCAGAAAATTTTGACAGTTTTTGGGACAAAGAAATTAGACCGTTATTCACAGATGAGTCTCTGTCTTTTAGGGTAAAAACTCTTCAGGGAAATTATATAAAGTACGTCAACTTGGATAATGGAGCTACCACCACTCCCTTTGCAACCCTTAAGCAGCATGTGGATGAGATGCTTGACACTTATGGCAGCGTCCATAGAGGTTCTGGGCAAAAATCCATCATCACTACACGAGAATATGACGCTAGCCGGAATGTGATTCGGGACTTTGTGGGTTCATCTTTAGACAACTATGTAATTTTTGCGAAGAATACAACAGAAGCAATTAATGGAGCCGCCACACTTTGGGCAAAAAAACCTGGAAAAATCTTAGTTTCTGATATCGAGCATTCATCAAACCTGCTCCCTTGGGTTACTAGAGACGAAGTTGTGCAGTACAGAACCCAGGCGGACGGAAGTGTAAGTGTCGCAGAAATTGAAGAAATCTTCAAGGCACACCAAAATCTCCCCGAAGCCGAGCAAATTAAGTTGGTAACAATTACAGGTGCTTCGACAATTACAGGTTACAGACCCCCAATTTACGAAATCGCAGCTTTAGCACATCGGTATGGTGCGAAGATTTTTGCAGATGTGTGTCAGTTAATTCAGCACGAACGAGTAGATATGCGTGCTGACGATGACCCATGTCATCTAGATTTTGTGGCTTTCTCTGGACACAAGATGTATGCACCTTATGGAACTGGGGTTTTGTTGGGGCCAAAGGAATTTTTTGATAGCTCTTATCCTTATCAAATCGGTGGTGGAAACCTGCCTTATATCACCAGAAAGCTAGAGATCAAGCGTTTTTATACAGAACGGGCCCACGATCCTGGAACACCAAACGCAATGGGGGCGATCGCAATTGCCAAGGCGATTGAAATTATCGAAGCAGTAGGGCGCGATCGCATTGCTCAGTACGAACACTCTCTCGTAGAATTCACGTATACACGGCTTAGGCTAATTCCTGGAGTTCAATTACATATCCCAGGAGATAATCTAGCCCATGTTATTCCCTTTGATATTGATGGATTTGATGGACGCTTAGTGGCAGAAATTCTGGCACAAGAATATGGCATTGGCGTTAGGGCTGGGGCTTTCTGCACTTATGAATACATTCGCAAACTCAAGAATATTTCGGATGAGCAAGACTACGAAATTGCTCAGGAAGTAGACAGGGGAATTACCCGCAACATTCCCAGTATTATCCGCGCCAGCTTTGCAGTATATAATACGTTAGAAGACTGCGATCGCTTTATTGATGCGATCGCTCAAATAGCTAAAAACGGATTTGACCACTACTTGCCCAACTACACACAAGATGAAATCACTGGTGTTTGGACAGCGATAAATAGCTAATTTTTGGGGCATGGGGCATTGGGCATTGGGCTAATTCTTCTGCCTCACTCCCTCATTAAGTCTAATGCTCTGTATATTAATTACGAATTACGAATTACTACTTACGAATTACAAGGAGTAATAGCTTGAGTGATGAAAACCTCTTTGACCAGGAGGATTATCTACACGCACGGGTTGATGAGTGCATCTGGCAAAAAAGCACAGATGCGGGTATGTCGCGCCAGCGCTTTCTGCAAATACTAGCCACGATGGTTGGTGCAACAGCCATTGGGGGGTTAGCTAAACCTGCACCTGCTCACAGTCAGACAGGTGTTAAAACCAAGGGCAGTAAAATACTTAAGCCATTGCCACCAGGGTATATCTCTCATAGCAAAGGCACGTTAGAGATGAACTGGGAAGCAATGTATGGGCGTGGTTATTTAGTGCCAAATGATTGGTTCTATGTTCACAACCGCAGTACACCTCCTCCCTTTGACCCATCTACGTGGCGTTTGCAAATTCATGGAACTGGCGTTTCTGTTCCCTGTGAGTTCACTTACGATGAAATCATCGCTATGCCGTCCATCTCAGTCACCTGTGCCATTGAGTGTGCTGCTAATGGTCGGCGGTTTTTTGAAGAAGCTTACAACATACCACTCCCTGGAACTCGGTGGAGACTTGGGGCTATTGGCGTGGCTGAGTGGACGGGTGTACCACTGAGCATATTATTAGAGCGGGCTGGATTGAAATCTACAGCAAAAGACGTACTCGTTGAGGGTGCAGATTTTGATTCGCTGGACTCAAAGGACACAAATAAATCCAAGTTCAACAATGTAGTTCCCATTGCTAAAGCATTAGCAGATAACTCACTCGTCGTCTATGCCATGAACGGAGAACCATTACCTCCAGATCATGGCCAGCCATGCCGTGTCTTGTTCCCTGGTTGGGGAGGAAACGCCAATGTTAAATGGATTGAGCGGATTGAGGTTTCTGAAACACCGATATATACCCAGTGGGTAACGGAGCAGATGGTGCTGATTGGTGCAGATTATCCAGCGATCGCACCATATAAAGGTAAGCTGATTACCTATCAAAATGTTAAAAGCGCTTTTGAGTTGGCTTGGCCCGCTACACTTTCGGCTCAAACCCACTTACTACGTGGACGTTCTTGGTCTGGGAAAGGAAAAATTGTTCGTGTAGAAGTCAGTCTAGATGGCGGCAGAACTTGGCAATTTGCCCGACTGAGAGAACCAAACTTTCCATTTGCATGGACACGGTGGGACATTGAATGGAATCCAACTCCTGGCGAATATTTTATCCAAGCTCGTGCTACCGACAATTTAGGTAACACACAACCGAGTACAGTTCCGTGGAATGATTCTGGATTGCTCTACGGAGGCGTTGTTAGCCATCCGGTGACAGTACGGGGATGAATGGGGACAAGGAGAATAATCCATGCTCAATTCACACTCAGCACTATCAGTTCTCAAGAAAAAGACCTATTTATGATTGATTTTAGTTGGTTGATTTTAGTTGCTGGGGGTCTAATATCTGGAGTTATAGCCGGACTTTTAGGAATAGGTGGCGGTATTATCACGATTCCTCTTTTAGTCACACTTGGTTATACTCCCGTTCAGGCGATCGCTACTAGTAGCCTTGCGATCGTGATTACTTCAATTTCTGGAAGTTTGCAGAATTGGTGGATGGGCTACTTTGACTTTAAACGAGTAATTTATTTAGGAATTCCCGCCTTTTTAACTACTGGAATAGGTGTATATTTCGCTAATAAAATTCCATCCTATATAATACTTTTTACATTTGGCATAATACTACTTGCTAATATCTATTTGATTGAGCTTCGTAAACAACTAGCTTTCAAAGAGAAAGAGAATACAGAGCCAGTATTTAACCCATTAGTTTCTAAAATTGGCACTGGTGGAGCAGCAGGAATTTTAGCAGGTTTATTTGGCTTAGGTGGCGGTACAATTATGGTGCCACTACAAATGTTACTACTAAAAGAAGAAATTAAAGTCGCAATTCAGACTAGTTTAGGTGTGATTGTTATCACTGCCTTAGCTGCCTGTACAGGACACGCTTTAGAGGGAAATATTCTGTTTTTTCAAGGTATAGTTTTGGGATGTGGAGGTCTTTTAGGCGTTCAGATGAGTACTCGTACATTACCAAAACTGCCAGATTCTACTGTGAATTTAGTGCTTCGTATTTTCTTGGGTACACTATCAATATATCTTTTTTGGGAAGCTTGGATAAATTATCAACAAATAGTTACTAATTCGTAATCTCACGCCACTAAAATAGAGCCAAAGTCTAGATTTTCAAAGGATTTCAGCCTTATTTTGACACGGATGATAACTGTACAACCATACCGTGTACTAAATTTAGAGTTTTTCTAAAATCTATTTTTTTCAAAAGAGGTGAGCTATGAGTATTTTTAAAGTTGAAGTTGTCAAAATCAACAACATTAATCCTCATCCCAATGCTGATAGGCTAGATATTGCCTGTATTGAAAATATGGGATATCAAGTAATTATAGCCAAAGGGAAGCTTCACGCTGGAGATTTGGCTTTTTATTTTCCTATTGATAGTGTTATTCCAGAAAAGTTTTTGGATGAGTTTGATATTCGTAACTACTACTCGAAAAAACTGCGGGCTGCTAAACTTCGCGGAATTTTTTCTGAGGGTTTGCTTATTCCCGTTGGTAATAACTTTATGGGAAATGTCGGAGACGACTACACAGAGTATTTTGGTGTAACAAAGTATGAGTATCCAATTCCTCAAGGGATGAGCGGAGAACTAGAAAGTTTTATTGGAAATTACAAATTCCCCAGTCCAGAAAACCTTAAACGTTACAAAAACATCCTAATTGAAGGTGAAGAAGTTGTTGTAACAGAGAAGTTGCACGGAACTAACTTCTCTGTTTTAGTTGATGCTGATGGCACAACTAAAATTGGCAGCCATAATTACTTCTGGAAAAACAGCGAAGTAAACAAAAAATTAGTTTATATTCGTGCTTACAACGAAAACGAAGCTTTACAGAAACTTCCGCCAGTAACTCAGATTTTTGGCGAAATCTACGGCGTACAAGATATCAAATATGGCTTGGATAATGGCAATATTGGAATTGCTATATTTGCTGTGCGTCGCGGTAGTTATTTTCTCAATTACAGCGATTTTGTGGCTTTTTGCAATGAATTTGCTTTGCCGAAAGTGCCCGTGCTTTATATCGGTGCTTACACTTGGGAAGCGGTGTCTCAGTTCAATAATGCCAATAGTGTAGTTAGTCCCAATTGCATCATGGAAGGCGTTGTTGTGCAACCGGTCATTGAGAAAACGCATCCAGAAATAGGTAGAGTAGTCTTGAAGTTGATTAGCGATCGCTATCTGCTCCGTAAGGATGGAACTGAACTCCATTAGGTTCTACTCAAGTTTTGGTGGCGATACCTTAACTGACCTTCTGAAATGGACTTAGAATTATTCGCTCAAGGTAGCCATCGGGGATGAAATCCGGCTAAGGGGAGTTGTTCTGGTCTAATTTCAACAGTTGCAGCATCAGCAATGGGTAACAAAGGCATTAACCACAGGCTGCTGGTAGCAATAACATCTCCATCATCAGTTTTCAAAGTGTTTGTAGGTAATGATGCTGGGGGGTTTGTCTGCGGTACTACTTGGTCAAATAACAAACCTAAACCATCAGCAGATAAACTCATTTGCACATTTCGTTGAGCGGGAGGCAGTACTAGGAGGGGTTTCTGTTGCCCGGTTTTTAGATCGATTGCCACCACATAAGGCTGTTCTATGTATTGTTCTTTGGATACTAGCTGTGTCAGCAAGCAGTAGAGGGTAGGTGAGGCGATGTCAAATTGGCAACTGACAATTGAGCCTGTTGTTTTTAATAGTTGTTTCTGCACACCTTGGTTTGTCACTAAAAACAAATCTCGCGTGTAATCTGTATTAAACTTTACCATCGCTGCCTGAGAGCCATCTTTAGAGAAAGCCTGTACCAAACCAAACTGGGGCAGAAAATCTAGGGGTTTAGTGGCATCACCTTGCAGTGGTAAAATTGCTGCTCCCTCTCCTTGGGCAACTGCTACGGCTTTACTATCTGGCGTGATCGTAAAGTCTCCTCCCGGTTGGCTTTTCAAACGTTTAGGAGTGGGTTTTTCTGCTGAAGCATCGCTGGTTGCTGGCATAAACCACAGTCCAAAGTCGCCGGGATTCGTTTTGTTTCCCCTCTGAATGACAATAGTTTCCCCATCGGGTGATAAGTCAAATTTCAGGTTTTCATAATCTTTACTATCTAAAACTAGGTCAACTTTTCCTCCTGGCTGTGCTTCTTGTCCAGATTTACTAGAAACGCCTGTTGTGACTGTGTAAAGTTGAGCTGAAAGTAAGTCTTGGTTTTTGGTGGCGCGAGCCGAAAATAAAATTTTCTCCCCATCTGGAAATGACTCGAAGTCTATTGCAATCAAGTCTTTGGGGGTAAGTACCCTTTTTTGCTCTTGGGTTAAGTTGTATAGAACTAATCGTCCGTGTTCTTCTTTATCGGTTCCGATGTAAAGGATGACGCGATCGCGGGTGCGGAAACTCCCTGTAAAGGGCTGGATCGTTCGATTGTTACCTTCTTGCTGGGCAAACTTATCTTTGGCTCCCTGTAACTGCACTTTATAATTCGTGCCATAAGGTGCGGGTGTTAGCAGTGTATAAACCATCCGCCGCCCAGCCCAACTAAATTTACCTGCTAGGGGTGGATCGATTTTCAAATTATTCTCTACGCTTTTTATTTCCATTGGGCGGCTGAAGGTGAGAGTAAAGGAGTTATCTTCCGCCCCAATCTGTTGATTTTGCCAGGTAAAGTCCCGCACACGAGCAGTTACCACATCACCTTGCAATATGATTAACCCAATCAGCACACTCAGCAGTAGCATCAGTGCGATCGCTATCCGATCTAGTGGTTGAATAAATGCTTTAGATTTTGTCATTGGTCATTTGTCATTGGTCATTTGTCATTTGTCATCAACATTTCTGACTAATAACTATATGGATTCTGCGGTTGAGGAATCTTTTTGAGAGAGGTAGCGGCAATGGTAAGTTGGCGTTTACCTGCCAAATTTTCTGTCACCATTTGTCCTTCTACTTCCAGCCAGGTGTCAGGGGAATAAGTTTCTTGATTTTTTGGGAGTTTGACGGGTAAGCCTACAGGATAAGCATCTGCTGCACAGCAAGTTAAGACAAATCGGGCTAAGAACAAATATTCTTTTCCGATATCTGATGGGTGGATGACAAATCCTTGCACTTTGACTTTTTGACCTGTATATGTATCTGGCTCTGGATAGACATTGACAGTGCGTATCCAGTCTACAAGCGATCGCTCCTCTGGACTAACAGTGGCCCGAAAAGCTTGGGGTTTGACGCGTGTAGTTCCCAATAAATCTGCCGTTACACCTCGTTGGAGTGCTTTATCACTAGCAAAAACTTGTGGTGTAAAGATGAAACCTAGAATCGCTGCAATCAACAATAAAGCACTACCCCAACCAGGAGGAAATAAACTAATGTGTTGCGCGTTTGCCATCACATCACGGCGACGACGCAACCAAAGTTCTTGCATCTTGAAGAAACCAATAACAATCAAGCTAATACCAGTCACAACCACGAACCAAATGTAATTTGGGTGAATTAACAGGTTCAGCTTGTTAGTTAGCCAATATCTCAACATCAAAATGCCCCAAGCTGTAATTGCTAGGGCATCTAGCCAAGGGAGTAACAGATTTTGAATTTTAGATTTGGGATTTTTATTGGTCATTGGTCATTGGTCATTGGTCATTGGTCATTGGTCATTAGTCGTTGGTCATTGGTAAAGGACGAATGACAAAACAAAGATTTTTTAAAGGACGTGCAAGTTGAGGAAGAGAGTTAATACAAATGTTAATTGTGCTGCTAAAGCAAATAAGTAAAAGACTGTTTTGGGCTTAAAAATAGATAACATCAAACCAACACTTTTGATGTCAATCATTGGCCCAAATACTAGGAATGCCAACAATGAACCACTACTAAAGGTTGAGGCAAAAGACAGGGCAAAGAAAGAATCGACTGTAGAACAAATTGACACCACTACTGCTAATATCAGCATGACCACAATCGAACTAATCGGCCCAGCCCCCAGAGTTAGGATCGTTTCACGGGGGGCTAGCACTTGAATTGCAGCAGCGATCGCACTTCCTAAAATCATTACTCCGCCCAATTCGCGGAATTCTTGGATGCTATTATCTACCACTAGGCGCAACTTATCTGCAAGGGGTTTATTAGTATCAGAAATTGGGGTAGTTGCTTGTGCTAAATTAGCATCTATCCGCAGAGGTATACCTGCTTTTCCTCCTAAGATATAAGTCCCAGATTGCAAGATATTTGGTATCGCTTCTTGCTGTTGTATTTGGTAACGTTTACCACGGGGTTTGGTTTCAGGCTGTGCGGGTGGATTAAACTTCATATAGCGAGCGATCGCAGGTTGGACTATGGGATTTAAGTCCTTTTGAAAACTGAAAGCAAAACCAATAATTGTAGCAATTACTAGGGAAAATACGACTCGTAAGACTACTATTTCTGGCTGATCTCGAAATGCTGTCCAAGTTGACCAAATTACAACTGGGTTAATTGTTGGTGCTGCTAGCAAAAAGCCAATGGCAACTGGTGTGGGTACTCCCTGAATCAGGAACCGCCGCGCTACCGGTACATTCCCGCACTCACACACCGGAAATAAAAAGCCGATCATACTGCCAACTAAAGCACCCAGCAGAGGATTTTTGGGCATTTTTTCTACTAATTTGCGCTCATCAACAAAAAATAGCAGCAAACTGGAGAATAAAACCCCAAGAAGCAAAAAAGGCATCGCCTCGACTAGCAGACTTAGAAATATCGTAAAACCATTGTTCAGTTGATTCATGTGCGTCGCAGTCAAAAGCGGTTTTTAGTTTTAGGGTTCTGCCTAGTCATTGTATCGAAATGGGGATCAAAAGCAGTTCGGGAAAATTAAACATCATTTTAGTAGCAAGTTATCCGACGTTTCAAATAGCGCTTAAGCGCTACAAACCTTTGCTTCAGACAAGATGGTGATTTTTACCTGGGTGCATTTACTGACGATGACCATTTCTAAGATTGTCTAAATTCAGAAATTGTTCCGAGTATAGAGGGTAAGTAGCTGGATAGATGATTTGGAATTCCCTATTACCTATGTTTATACTTACAGTAATTTTCTGAATAAAATATTAGCTCGGCTGTATTTTCATCAAGTATTCACAGTTATTCAACAATTGGGGATCGCTTTTGGTTTCTACCATCACTGATTTTGGGTAGTTCTGCCAAAAATCCGATCTTAGCTTTGGTTGGTTTTTTACTACAAAAACTCTAAAAAGGCAAGACCAAAGTTTAGCAAACACGGTAAATGCTTGCAATCCCTTGGCCAATTTCCGAAAAGTCTGTTATTTAGAACCCGGATTTCTTAAATAAGTTGGGGTTATGCTGTTCGCTGTTAATTACGTTTTTGTGGAGTTCCCCAAATCAAGATTTGTCGATCGAATCCACCACTGGCAAGAATTTTACCATTTGGACTAAAAGCGATCGCACTTACCCAGTCTGTATGTCCACTCAGTGTATTTATTAGCTCACCTGTAGTTAAATCCCACAATTTAATCCCATCTTTGCCGGCACTCGCAAGGGTTTGTCCATCGGGGTTAATCGCGATCGCATTTACCCAGTTATTATGTCCTGTGAGGGTGCGGACTAATGCTCCAGTACTAATATTCCACAGTTTGACTGTGCGATCGCGGCTTGCACTAACTAATGTTTCTCCATCTGGTGTAAAAATTACCGCGCTAACAGAATTAGAATGAGCTACAAATTCACTGATTAATTTACCAGTACTCAAATTCCACAGCTTGATTACACCTTTATTATCACCACTAGCTAAAGTCTGTCCATCAGGGCTAATGGCTAGGGTATAAATCACATTATCGAAGCTGACTAGAGTCCCTAGAGGGCGCTGCTGTAGTAAATCCCATAGACGAATCCCATCCAAAGCTCCACTGATGAGAACTTTACTATCAGGAGACACCGCTAAAGATAATACGTTACTGGTATGTCCGACAAAAGAGCGGCTAAATTTAAGACTTTTCAGATTCCAGAGATTAATCGTGTTGTCATCACTACAACTGGCGAGGGTTTGCCCATCTGGTGAAATCACTAAAGACTCTACGGCTGCTTTGTGTGCTTTGTTAATATCCGCCAACTTCTTGCCGTTTGCTGGATTCCACAGGCGAATAACACCCTCATTTTCTGCACCCCCACTCACAAGAATTCTGCTATCTGGACTGAAAGCCAGGGATTTAACGGTTCCGTTATGTCCTCTGAGTGTGTAAAGTAGTTGGGCATTAGCAAAGCTGTTGGTAGTTTGGGAATTTGGTATTACTTCAACGGCAGCATGAGCTTGATGAATGTAAAACCCTTCCCAAGTAATCACTGGAAGGGCGACAGCTGCCATAAATGACAGGATAATATATGGACGCAGAAAATTACCCCCACCTCTTCCCTCACTACTCACACTTTTTCCTCACTTTTTATATAGAAACAAACAACTTAGAATTATGAATTATCAACTCATAACTCCTATAGAGACGCGATTAATCGCGTCTCTCCTACTCAGCCCTCTTAAAGAGGTCGTTTTTTCTTAGAAACGCTTAACATTGGTAAAGGCTCACTAGAAGAACGAGAAGGCAAATAATGTTGCACTACAGGTTCCTCTGGTAGAGGACGACGCTGCTGGAAACGCCACAATTTAAAGGCTAGCGCTACGCCTGTTGTTCCTAAACCAAAAGCGAACAACGACCAGCTATCATTCAATCCGCCAATCAAAGCATCCATAACGCCCATCGTCACAAACACACTGATTAATGGCTCTTTTCGGTAGGTTGACTTCAAAAAACGAGGTAATACAGCATTCATCACAGCTTGCTTGGTTCCAGTTCAGCTTTTGTGTATATTTACCAAGAATACCTCACCCGTAATTTGCCTTTCTCATTGAAGGCAGACACTAATTATAATTTTTTTAGTACGGGAGGAAGTGGACTCATTAATTGGCTTGCGTATATTTGTTGCAAGTGTACGATATCTAAATCAATAATAGGTATTTTGATTCCTCATCTTGCTTACATTCTAGGGCAAAGTATTTCGCTATCAATTGTCAAAGTCAAAACCAACTGGGTTTTTCCAGCTGGTTGAAACTCTTTTAACTTCTAGCTTACAACTTTCTTTTTGGGCTGGCTGGTGGCACTACTTCAGACCCAGCCATGATAGCACCCCTTGATTGGTGACATATTCAATCACCAGCAGCAAAGCGAAGCCAATCATTGCGGCTCGACCATTCAAGCGTTCAGCATATTCGTTAAAGCCAAACTTCGGTTCTTCTAGTTTAGGTGTAATCGTTGGTTGTGTTTGTGTCATTTTTAAGAAACCTTTTTTTCGGCAAACAGGACTTGATATGAGACTTTGCAGCAGTTGTCAGGTATAAGCGGTAAAAGTTCAAGGGATTGAATAGTTCTTTTCTCCTTAACCTTTACCCTCCACTTGGTAAATTATCAGCTGATTGCACTGCTGAAATAGCAAGATGACTTGATAAATTCAGCAAAAGCTTCATAGTAGGGAGCTATACAATCGCTCTTTTAATAAATTGTTACTATTCTTTATATATTGTATAAACACTGGGGTAATAGTCAAGGGCTTGAGTTTGGGGCTACTCAAATTAAATTGAGAAACTTAGGACACAGATTAACTATCTCTAATACAGCTATCTGTAATAAGTCGGTAGCAAGCTTGAGATTCGCAGGCTAGAGTTAAACAAAAAAATTATCAGAGGCGATATATGGAAATCGGCGTTCCAAAGGAAAATAAGGATCAAGAATTTCGTGTAGGGTTAAGTCCTTCTAGTGTGCGGGTGCTGCGAGAAAATGGTCATAGCATCTTCGTCGAGACACAAGCAGGTAATGGTGCTGGATTCTCAGATGATGACTACAGAACTGCTGGAGCCGAGATTGTCCCTACATCAGAAACGGCTTGGAATCGGGAATTGGTGGTGAAAGTCAAAGAACCCCTGACATCTGAGTATAAATTTTTGCAGAAAGGGCAGATATTATTTACTTATTTACATTTAGCCGCCGATCGCAAATTGACAGAGCATTTAATTGATTGTGGCACAACTGCGATCGCCTACGAAACTGTAGAACAACCTGGTGCTAACAGACTACCTTTGCTCACCCCCATGAGCGTAATTGCCGGTCGGCTAGCAGTCCAATTTGGGGCGAGATTCCTAGAACGTCAGCAAGGTGGTAAAGGGCTGCTTTTGGGCGGTGTGCCTGGAGTTAAACCAGGTAAAGTAGTAATTTTAGGTGGCGGTGTTGTTGGCACAGAAGCAGCTAAAATTGCAGTGGGTGTAGGTGCGATCGTGCAGATTTTAGATGTGAGTGTTGAGCGCCTATCTTACCTAGAAACCCTCTTTGGCTCTAGAGTTGAATTGCTTTATAGCAACTCTGCTCATATCGAAGCCGCCGTAAAAGAAGCCGATTTGCTCATCGGTGCAGTTTTAGTTTTAGGACGTAGGGCACCAATACTAGTATCCCGCGAATTGGTCAAAAAAATGCGTCCTGGTTCGGTAATAGTTGATGTAGCCGTTGACCAAGGCGGTTGTATAGAAACCTTACGTGCCACATCCCATACAAATCCGGTATATGTTGAAGAGGGTGTGGTGCATTATGGCGTTCCCAATATGCCAGGAGCAGTCCCTTGGACAGCAACTCAAGCACTCAATAACAGTACATTACCTTATATTGTCCAGTTGGCGAATTTGGGAATTATGGCCCTGGAAGTTAACCCAGCTTTAGCTAAGGGTGTGAATGTGCAGAATCATCGCTTAGTGCATCCGGCTGTACAAGAGGTATTCCCTGATTTGGTAAATTAAGGTGTGCAAGTATTAGGTAGGCGATCGCCTTTGGCGCACCGGAGGTGTTCGCTTATTTTAATAGAGGTAGCGATCGCTAACTAGACTAATTTTCTTGTCTTATGCGCGGATGGGTAGGTGTACAAAATCAGAAAGGGCAAAAAATGCCCGATGCTGCATCTATACAAGGTTTTCAGGGCACTAGTATTTTAAAACTATCCGCGCACCTTATGGGGACTAGCTTTCAGCGATTTGTATCTTGTGCTATGACTATTTGCTGTGTTATGATTCACTTATTCGCGCAACTGCACCTTGAAAACCAAATACAACAGGGCTTCCAGACCCCAGCGATTGCAATTAACTAAAATCCCTATTAGGGATTGAAACGATAATCCTGTAGAAACTCCTGATAACACTAATGATTGCAATTAACTAAAATCCCTATTAGGGATTGAAACGGAACGATTGGAAGTGTATCAAGCCGTTTAACAAGATTGCAATTAACTAAAATCCCTATTAGGGATTGAAACGCAGAAGTTAGAAAGCTGTTGCCAAAGTGCGAGCTAATTGCAATTAACTAAAATCCCTATTAGGGATTGAAACCCATCGTTTAACGCTCGAATCAGCTAATATTTGTATTGCAATTAACTAAAATCCCTATTAGGGATTGAAACTTTGGCTTTTCTAGCTTTTCTAGGCTGTTCCACGGTTTATTGCAATTAACTAAAATCCCTATTAGGGATTGAAACAATAGCTTTTGAAGAAGACGCGACCGCTATAGGTAAATTGCAATTAACTAAAATCCCTATTAGGGATTGAAACCCGATCGCTTTACCTGAAAAACTGAGAGGCTTTGATTGCAATTAACTAAAATCCCTATTAGGGATTGAAACGATACTTGACCGGATTGCCAGAGCTATCAAGAATTGGGTATTGCAATTAACTAAAATCCCTATTAGGGATTGAAACCTTTCGCCAGCGCATTGCCTACAGAAGTTTCTATTCATTGCAATTAACTAAAATCCCTATTAGGGATTGAAACAGCGCTAGTATCGCCGACTTCACCCACTATTAAGATTGCAATTAACTAAAATCCCTATTAGGGATTGAAACAAAACTTTCTGCCGTTGGCTACTCCGCTTGGATTGCAATTAACTAAAATCCCTATTAGGGATTGAAACTTCAAGATGGATACTTATTCATCGGACAGAACGAATTGCAATTAACTAAAATCCCTATTAGGGATTGAAACACATTAAGTGCAGATGGGCGAGAAGCGATCGCGATATTGCAATTAACTAAAATCCCTATTAGGGATTGAAACGATAATTTCTGCTATTACCCTAAGCTCCACCTGCGAGATTGCAATTAACTAAAATCCCTATTAGGGATTGAAACCTTTACCTGGAGACGATCAATTTTGGTCTACCTTATATTGCAATTAACTAAAATCCCTATTAGGGATTGAAACTGGAATTTACACGTTTCAGATAACTCATCAAATTGCAATTAACTAAAATCCCTATTAGGGATTGAAACACTATCAATTATTCATCCAGTCCATCGCTACCACCATTGCAATTAACTAAAATCCCTATTAGGGATTGAAACGATGTTTACGTCAGCGTTGGTGGGAGTTTCCGCGCATTGCAATTAACTAAAATCCCTATTAGGGATTGAAACCCCAGAAGTTGCACTAGTAAAGTCCCTGCGCGGTGAATTGCAATTAACTAAAATCCCTATTAGGGATTGAAACGCTGTTGCGCCAAGGCGCTGTCACTCTTCTCGTTTCGTAGATTGCAATAGGGTAAAATGTGAAGAATCATTTCTATAACTGCTTATTTGACAATTGACAGAGATAATTTTTTTACTTTGATATTTGTGGATGCCTAAAGATTTGAATATGTTTGTTAATACTAAAGTAAATCTCTCATGTTTACCTGCTTTTACTAAGTCGAAGATATATAGAAATCTTGCGCCTGTAATATTCGGTTTGATATTACCAGCATTCATGCCTGGTGTTGCAGGGGCAGAGACAGTGATGCAAAAAGTAGCACGGACAGGAGTATTAACGGCTGGTACAAGTAGAGATGCTTTACCTTTTGCATACTCTGACAGTCAAGGAAAATTGATTGGTTATTCTGTGGATATGCTGACTTTGATCCAGAAGCAGTTAGAGAAAGAATTAGGCAAAAAAATTAAACTTGAATTAGTTGGAGTTACCCCAGCAGAAAGGATTCCTAAGATAATTAACCGACAAGTTGATATTGTCTGTGATGCTAGTAGTTTTACTTGGGAGCGAGATAAAAAGGTTGATTTTTCAATCAGCTATGGTGTAACAGGGACTCAAATCTTAATTAAGAAGGACAGCAATTTAGGTTCGCCGGAATCTCTGATTAACAAGCGCGTGGCTGTGCTAGCTGGAACTACCAACGAACAAGCCATCAAGCAAATACAACCCCAAGCTAAACTTGTATATTTTAAGACTAGATCGGAAGGATTTGCTGCTTTAGAACAGGGTAAAATTGATGCTTTTGCATCCGATAGCATTATTTTAGAGGGATGGTTACAAACAGCAAAAAATCAAGATAGTTTTGCGATCGCACCTCCTCGTCCCTATTCACGAGAAGGAATTGCTTGTATGGTTCCTGAGAATAACTCTAAATTCCTCGGCTCAGTGAATTATTCCCTTGTCAAGTTTATGCAAGGGTTTGTTAATAATAACCCCAAATATGTTGCGATTTTTGACCGTTGGTTTGGTTCTCAAGGTGTTATATTTCTAAATCGAGACTTACGTGATTTAGCTGTGGAAACTATGCAATTGACGATCGAGTTTCACGAAGAGATTCCCCAGAAAGAGTTGTAGGCTGTAGTTGGTATTGATGGTGAAAAAATTTGAGATAGACTTTTTCCTGGAACAACTAATCTTCACCCAATATTTCCCACCAACACGGCACTCATTACTCCAATAGACCTTAGTTTGAGTGTGAATAACCAGGCCCAATTTTTGCAAAGATTCTGCCGCTACCTTCGATAATTCTGGCGCAATGTGTGGGGAGATGGAGGATGCGATCGCCCCTTTGCAATAGTAAAATTCTCGCTTCTGAGGTTTTGATGCTGCGGAAATCTTCTGTGAGAGTGAGACAATAGGGTTTTATTGTGCCGACTTACTTAGTTTTTTAAAGCATCACCAAATTACCTTCAGTTTCTTCCTCTAATTCATAGCCATTAGCCAGTTTTTCAATAGCTTGGTCAATCATTGCCAAACCTTGATCTACCTTTTCAACCAAACTTAGCTGTCCTCGGAGTTCGGCAGCACCTACGAAACCCTTAGCATACCAAGTCATGTGCTTACGAGCTTGACGTACACCGCGATCGCCTTTATATTCCCACAATGCTTGTAAATGATCTCTTGCACATTCCAAACGCTCAATCGGGGTAGGTGTCGGCAATATCTCCCCAGTTTTCAGGAAACGATCGATTTCTCCCACCAAAAACGGATAACCCAAAGTTCCACGAGAACACATCACACCATCAGCGCCAGTTTGTTCTAAACATTTCACCGCCGCTTCAATAGAAAAAATATCTCCATTCCCAATTACTGGGATAGAAAGCACTTCTTTTACACGAGTAATCCATTCCCAACGGGCATTGCCATTGTATCCTTGGGCGCGGGTGCGTCCGTGGACTGTAATCATTTGTGCCCCTGCATCTTCCATCCGTTTGGCAAAGTCAAGAATAGTAATTTCGTTGTCATTCCAGCCAATACGGGTTTTGACTGTCACAGGCACATCAACAGCCTTTACCACTTCCCGGACAATTGCCTCTGCTACTTCTGGTTGCCGCAACAACGAAGAACCGCCACCATTTTTAGTGATTTTATTTACCGGACAACCCATATTAATATCAACAGTATCAGCACCTTCGGCAACTGCCTTGATTGCTGCTTCTGCCAAAAAATCGGGACGGCAATCAAATAGTTGAACGCTAATAGGGCGTTCATTGGGATCTACCTCCATGATTTTGGGTAATTGCTTGACATAGTGCAACCCCGTAGCATTCACCATTTCGGTATACATCATCGAATCTGGCGCATAGCGACGCACGAGACGGCGAAACACCATATCCGTCACTCCAGATAGAGGCGACTGGAGAACCCGACTTTTGACCTCAAATGTGCCAATTTTGAGGGGTTGGGAAAGTCTAGCCTGGAGAATGGGGGAGAGCGAAATCATATAAAAAATTCAAAATTATGGGAATGGAAATAGCAAGAATATTTAGGGGTATCGTGATTCGCTTTTTCTCACATTCTAGCTTTCCAGTGGAAACGCTAGAAATTCCACTAGATGGCAGGGGTTTTTATTCAAATTAGTCAAAGTTTTAAGGCTGTTTATCCTTGATAAATGGGGCTTTTGGAGCGTGCCGCTTTCCTCAATTTAGTCAAGAATTAGTCAAGGGTAAAATCTGGAAGGCTGAAAGAGTGGGTGACGAGGGATTTGAACCCGCAACCAATAGATTAAGAGTCTACTGCTCTACCGTTGAGCTAGTCACCCACACGAATAACCATCATAGCAGACCTCTAACAATTTAGCTAGTGCCGCGCCAAAAAACAATTAAAGGGGGAATTTGATAGTGAAAGTGGTTTGACCAGTTCCACTCTCTACATAAATTGAGCCGCCTAAATGTCTGACCATTTTCTGCACTAATGCTAATTCCAGTCCAGTGCCGCTATGTTTCCAAGGATCGTGTTTGGAAAGATGATAAAAAGGCTCAAATATCCGTGACAGTTCGTTGCTGGTAAGCTCTAGTCCAGAATTGCTAATATTAAGCTCTACTGCATCCCCTCTCAGGCGAGCAGAAACTGTGACAGACTCACCGGCTGGGGTATATTTGCAGACATGGTTGAGTAGTTCGGTGATAATCCTCTCCATATCTGTGATATCTGTCTCTAAAAGCGGGAGTTCGCGATCGATACTCAGGTTTAACTGCTGTCGCTGGCAGTTGGTGAGGTCTCGAAAAGACTCGACAATGGGATAAAGCCAGCTTTGTAAGTCAATGGCAATCAATGTTGGGGGATCGGGTTGGGCTTCGAGATATGTAAGTGTGAGTAGGTCGTTAATTAACTTGCTTTCTCTGGCACACTCGTTATGCAGAATCTGCAAGAGTTGTGGAACTATTTCTATCTCTAGTATTTCTGGGGGTGTCAAGACACTTTCGAGAGTTTGGACTGCAAGGCTGATACTAGTGATGGGTGTCCGCAGTTCTTGGGAGAGGTTTCTGAGGAATTGGTTTTTGAGCCGATCGCAATTTTCTAATTCTTTTACCTGTGCCTGAATTTGTTGGTAAAGTTGAGCTTGGCGAATTGCGATCGCACATTCATTGGCCACCTGCTGTACTAATTCGATTTCAAATTCATCAAATGCCTCTTGTGATGCTCTTTTCAACCAAAGATTTCCCAAAAGCCCTTGAGGATCAAAAATTGGACAAGCCATCTGGGACATAACTAACAACTTTGGTTGCCATGCAGGGGCAATTTCCAAAAATTGCAGAGGTTGTTTTTGCAACAAGGGCTGATAAACTTCCAGACAGTCTGCAATCTGTCTAGTCGATCCTTGACACTGGGATAGGTTAATGCTGTACTCATAGGCAATAGTTACCAGGGTTTGACAAGGGCTATAGAGTTCAATTTGGCAACATTCAAGGTTGAGTAACTCTGCTAATTCCTGAGTCACTGTCTGCAATACTAAAGTTTCATCCAGACTGTCGCGGATTTGTTCTGTCATCCGTCGCACCAAGGCTTCAAAGTTTCGCACCTGCTGCAACTGACTTTTGTGCTTCTGTTTTTGCGACTCCAGCTTGTCTTTTATATCCTTAAGCTGCTGACGAAGTTCTGCCTGTCCAGCAGCAATGCCGATTTGAGTTGCCAACTGTTTGAGTAAGTCAGTTTCTGTTTGCTGCCATTGACGAGATTCATGGCAATGCTGGGCAATCAACAGCCCCCACATATTTTGCTCTTTGAAAATTGGCACAGTTACATTGGCTCCAATCTGCAAAGATGCCAGAAAATCTATATGGCAAGGGTGCAAGCCGGCTGCATAGATATCCTCGACAACTTGAATGCAACCTCGCCCGTAGCGTTCTGGATGTTTGCTATTAAAGCAGGGATCGGTGATATTTTTTCCTAGTAGTGGTTCACTTATAGCCACAGTTGATTCCGCAATGATTACCCCACTGCCATCAGCCTCGAAGCGATAAATGAGGATGCGATCGCAATTCAAAAATTGTCGTAGTTCAATTGTAGTCTGATGCAGAATTGTCTCTAATTCTACAGATTGGTGAATTCGTCCGGCGATCGCTTCTAGCAATCGTTCCCGTTCAACCTGGAGTTCGACTGCTTCTTGGGCTTGCTTCACAGGAGTAATATTGCTACTAGTACCAATCAGTCGATAAATTCGGGAGTTAGCATCCCTTAGTGGCGTGAGAGTTGTACTCCACCAAGTGAGAACCCCCTGGAATTGCAAACATTGTTCGTAGGAAATAGTTTTGCCAAATAGCACACAGTCAGCATAATGCTGACGTACCCTAGCAGCATCAATGGGCGAGAGAATATCCTCTGGTTTTTTGCCTCGGAGATCGTCTGAGCAAATACCTATCCACCGCTCATGAGTGGGATTAAGTGCCACATACTGAAAATCTCCATCCTCTAGAACATCTACTACAAATATTGATGCCTGCACAGAATTGTACATGCTCAGTAGAAATTGCTCGCTACTACTTTTCTCATCTAGTTCTGTGCCGAAGATAATTTGAGGAGGCAATAATTTTGTCAACTCCATAGTTGATTCTGCTGGATTTATATTCATGCGAGAGTCCCTTTCTGGTTATGACTGACTCTTCTAGGCGCTCTCTTATGGTTACGCTTGTAGTAGATGCACTTTAGCGCCTATAGCAAAGTATTGTCAGCTGTTGCTCATCGAAATTTTGATCTTTCTCTACTTCTTGTCAGAAATCTAGGAAAGCTAATAGGAGTCAGCTTAACAAATCCTGCTTTGTGAAGGCGGAAATACATTTGCAGGTTAGGGCAAATTTAATGATTTTTGAACAGTTTTCCAAGATTTTTGCATATATTTAGGGGCAATCATCAAGTTGTAACGATTAAATTTACAATTATTCATAAACTTATTGAGCGAGGGTAGGGAATGGGAAGATAGAATAAAAGATCGGAAGAATGTTTAATTTCATCCTCAGTTAAATATTGTTGTCTGGCTTGTCCTTCGCTTCAGCAATTGTTCTAAGCTTTGCACAGCAGCATTAATTGACATTTGACTCTCAACTTACGATCGCAATTTATGAGCATTCATTCCGGTGAGGATACCAACTAGCAGCCAAGTGATGGCTAATCCGATGACTTCACCTAAGAATAACTGCATCAGGCGGTGTAATATCATCCCCACAGCAGAACCCACGGGGACAGCAACAGCCCAACTGACTGAAGAGACAAATATCCATCGCCACGCCATTGGCTGGGGAATTGCCAGCCATTGTGCCAATCCAATCCCCAAACCGCCAAGTGCCCCATAAATCGCTCCCGACAGGATTCTCATGGGAAGAATCTGAGTGCTGGGTACAATCCAACCTACCGCACCAATACCGATGGCGGTGATGATACTCCAACCCAAAAGACTTGACAAAATCCACCTGATGCAAAATACAGGTTCTTTGAGAAGACAGCCTTGAGAAAGTGCGATCGCAATTGAGCCGATAGCCGCTTCTACCACCCCAATATCTGGCTTTTCGCCAATTTCAACAAAGAGTAAACTCAATAAAAAACCGCCACAAGTAGCGAGAGTCCACAGCAATGTAAAGCTAAATCTAGTATTTTCCGGCGCGAATGGCATTAAAGGTACTGGAGACTAGGGACTGGGGACTGGGGACTGGGGACTGGGAACATGGGAGAATGACCAATGACCAATGACCAATGACCAATGACAAATGACAAATGACAAATGACAAAATCAAAGTTTCTTTGGTTTTAATAGTCTGACAGTTTTAGTATTAAACATCTCAAAAAAAGCTTTGCGTCGCTGTTGGGGTGATTCTGGTACAATGTAACCCCAGAGACTCTCCCAGTAAAAAAAGGAGATACCATCAAAATTGCGATCGCGCACCGCTTGAACTTGTTCTCGAACTTGCGCCATTTTTACAGGATTACGCACCGTTCCCGTTGATATCCCAATTTCTACAGGAATTAGACTTTGAGCCAATTTCACAGATGGTTGTTCTAATTGAGCAATAAAAGAGGTTTGATCGTTTCGATAAACCTGCAAAATTAACTCATTAATTAAACCTTTTTTTACCCAATTCTCCCAGTCTTGCAAATAGTATTTGTACGCAAAAGCTTGATAGTTGGGAGATAGAGATATTCTGACTTTGGGTTTTACCGCCTTCACAGCTTGATAGATTTCTGCCATAAAATCAGTAATTTTGTCTGCCCGCCAACGCATCCATTCTGAGTTAAAAGGGTCGATAGGGGGACTTTTGCCTTTATGCTCTTGCTGGTAGAGTTCAATAGTGAAGCGATCGTAACCAAACTGTACTGGCATCCCAAAATGATCGTCAATCTGAATACCATCCACATCGTAATTCCTGACTACTTCCAAAATTAGCCCTTGCATAAACTCTTGTACTTGTGGATGTAGGGGATTCAACCAAGCTAGCTTACTTACTAAACTATTATCAATTTCTTCCGGTGGTGCATCTGGGATAGACTTTATACCTTCTTGCCCAATTGTTAACCAGTCAGGATAACGCCTTGCTAATTGTGAATAATGCGGTGTCATAAACCCGTATTCAAACCAAGGAATGACTCTCAAATTTTTATTTTTAGCAAGCGTCACTATCTTTGTTAAAACATCCTGTCCACCGTGCATGAACTTAAGAAAAGGTTGAGTATCTGAGCCTGTAGTCATTTCAGCTACAGCACTTTTATAAAAAGTATGTCCTCGGTTCCAAACCACAGGATAAATTGTATTAAACTTGAGAGTTGATAATTGGTTTATAGCACGGTTAATACCCCAAGGGATAAATAGCACACCACTAGCAACATTAGTGAGCCAAACGCCGCGAATTTCTGTAGTGAAAGGACTTATTTTTTGGGAATCAACTGGGCGTGAAGAGACTGAAGAGACTGTTAAAATTACTACTAATCCCAAACACATTAAGTAAGAAATACAACGGCGAGCAACCCGATTCATTTGTAAGCATGACCTAGTGCGATCGGAATATATATAACTACAAAATAAAGTTATAATCCTCCGGGTTATGTAAACAAATGATGATTTTATGCCGAGGTGTAAATTAATAAATGTGCCTTAACAGACAATTCTCGCTATTTTTAATCTTGTGAAATATAAGAGTTCATCTCGTTCGCATTTTTAAGACTGCGAACGAGATGAACTTAGCGGAAATTAAAATCTTTCCACACCTTCAAATTGCTTGATAGCTGATGCATTTGCTGCTTCACCACAAGTCCGTGGTGTAGGGAATATCTTTTCAGGATTTGCTAACCCTTTAGGATTAAAAACTTGCCGCACCCATTGCATAGTTTCTAAATCGACTTGGCTAAACATCTGTGGCATATAGCACCTTTTCTCTGCGCCGATGCCGTGTTCGCCAGAAATACTACCACCAACTTGGACACAAAGTTTCAGAATTTTTCCACCCATTTCTTCTACTTGCTCCAATTCTCCAGGCACAGAATTATCATAAAGAATTAGCGGATGAAGATTGCCATCGCCAGCATGAAAAACATTAGCAACACGATAACCATATTGTTCGCTTAATGCCTCAATCTCATGCAAAACATAAGGTAATTGAGTCCTGGGAATTACACCATCTTGCACATAATAATCTGGACTTAAATGCCCAGCCGCAGCAAAAGCAGCTTTACGTCCTTTCCATAATTTCAATCGAGTTTCTGGGTCACTCGCAGAAGTAACATTACGGGCCCCATTCTTTTTACAAATTTCAGTAACTCGCTGCTTATTTCCTGCAACTTCCACTTCTAAACCGTCAATTTCAATTAGTAAAATAGCAGTAGCATCGCGGGGATAACAATTTGTGGCGACAACATCTTCAACTGCATTGATGCTGAAGTTATCCATCATTTCCATACCGCCAGGAATAATTCCAGCGCTAATGATGTCAGAAACAGTTGCTCCCGCAGCTTCAATACTTGTAAAATCTGCCAACAGCACACAAATTGATTCTGCACTTTTGAGAATTCGCAAAGTAATTTCTGTAGCAATTCCTAAAGTCCCTTCAGAACCAACAAACACACCTGTTAAATCATAACCAGGCATTTCAGGGATTTGTCCGCCTAAATCGACAATTTCCCCTTCCGGCGTGACAATTTTTAATCCTAAAACGTGGTTAGTGGTGACACCATATTTGAGACAATGTACGCCACCAGAATTTTCAGCAATATTGCCCCCAATAGAGCAGATAATTTGACTAGATGGATCGGGAGCGTAGTAAAATCCAGCACCACTAACAGCTTGCGTTACCCAACTATTAATCACCCCTGGTTGCACAACTGTGCGTTGATTTTCCAAATCAATGCTGAGGATTTGCCGCATCAACGAAGTGACAATTAAAACAGAGTCTTCGACTGGTAAAGCGCCGCCAGACAAACCAGTACCAGAACCGCGTGCGATGAAGGGGATGGAGTATTGATTGCATATCTTGACAATTTGGGCAACTTGTTCTGTAGTTCTGGGTAACGCCACCACAGCCGGACGTTGGCGATAACCAGTTAAACCATCGCATTCATAGGTAATGAGTTCTTCGCGGCGTTGTACTACGCCATTTTTGCCAAGGACAGCCTCGAATGCTTTGAGAATGGGTTTCCAGTTAAGTTGTTTTTTATCTTGGGTAAGCATAGGTTCTTAAAGTGGTAGATGTTGCAGGCTGGTTAGTATAGCTGTAATTACTATTGTTGCAAGAATAGCAGTCAAGAGTGAGTAAAAGCGATGTCTGACGACAAGCCGCTTTGCGTCTACCCGTTTGATGTAGAGTAAGTGCGATCTCACTCATCTTGACTAATAATTCGGATGGGTGTATAGAAGGCGATCGCATCACTTGTATTTATTAATGGAGGATATGCATTTAAGCGATATCAATAAATGATAATCATATCAATTGCAAATTAGTGCTTAAAGCTTGACAAACTATTAATCAATAAACATGCTTGTTTTGTCGATAATCCGCTCTTGCCCACCAATTTCGACCTTTGCTCGTCCATCCCTAAAAGAAAAAGCCATATCAAACATAGGTTTAATTACCCAAGAACCGCTTTTGTCAATATAGCCCCACTTGCCACCACTTCCACCACCGAATAAGCTCTCCCTTCCACCAATATTAACTGCTGCCCATCCTTCAGAAAAGTCGCGAGCTATGTCAAACTGCGCTTGAATAACTAACTTCCCTGCCTGATCAACATAACCATATTTATCACCAATTTTGACCAATTTGAGTGAGTAAACCGATAATTCTAAAGCTAGTTGTTCTAGGTTTGCAAAACGAAATTTTGGTGAAGAGACAGGCGAGTTTAGTCTTAGTTGAGCTAGCTTGAAAGCTTGCATTGTTACTGAGGTAAAAGATGATTGTGGATTGAATAAAGCCAGTTTTAAAGCTTGCAATGCCTCATCTGCATTTTTGTATCGCTGGCGAAAATCACGTTCTACCATTTTTGTTAAAAAATTGGCTAGTCCATCGTTAATTTGAGCATAATCGCGCCATCTTAATTCTAAAGTATTAGATTTCGGCAGTTGTTGTGGCGTTAATCCAGTCAAAGCTTGGATTGCTGTCATACCTAAAGCATATATATCACTGCAAAGCTGAGGATGCCCTTCCCATTGCTCACTTGGCATATAATCACGGGTACCAATGGTGATTGTGCTGCTGATTTGTCCTTGAATATTGACTTTAAATGTGCTTATTTCTTTGATTGCTCCAAAGTCAATGAGGACAAGCTTATTATCTAAATATCGCCGCATCAAATTCAATGGCTTAATATCTCGGTGAATCACATTATGTTGATGGACAAAAGCTAACACCTCCAAAATTTCTTGTAAAAGTTGAATTACATCAGCTTCACTCCACGGTTTTCCTGAAATGATTTCGTTACTCAGGTCATGCCCTTCAATGAATTCCTGGACAATATAAAATTCTCTATTCTCCTCGAAGAAGTCATACAGTTCAGGAATTTGCGGATGTTCTTTACCCAATTTGAACAGAATTGCTGCTTCTTTCTTAAACCTTTTTTCTGTATCTAAGCCTGGTGTCGGGGGTCTGGTCAGCCGTTTAATGACACATTTATACTTGGGGCTGACAGGTAAATCCTGTGGGTATTCAGCCAAATAGGTTTCCCCAAAACTACCCGCTCCTAGTTTTTGGATAATTTTGTAACGCTGTCGCAGTATGTATCCAATCATCATGCTAATGCTAAAGACCTTTATCTGTAGATTTTGACACAACCTATCCGTTATTTTAGGTAAACGACTACGTACCGTACCCTCCTACCCTGAATCAACTAACCTAGAAATAACGCTCTTAATACTGGATAAAGTCATGGTTCAGCAAGTTCTAATCAATGATGATGATTACTATGTGCCAGATGCCAGCTATTTAATGACTGAAAATGACACTTTAGATAATTTTGCTACTTCCAAACAGAAACGCCTTTTAATTGGCTCTCTTTACAGTTCTATACAAAACCAAACTTTTTTAGCAGCCGCTAATGTTGGTATTTACCATACAGATGGTCAACCTGCAATTGTACCCGACGTTTTTCTCAGCTTGAATCTGCAAGTACCTGAAAATTGGTGGGAGAAACAAAATCGTTGCTATATGGTTTGGCGTTTTGGCAAACCTCCCGAAGTTGTCCTCGAAATTGTCTCTAATAAAGAAGGTGATGAACTGGGCAAAAAGCTGAAAATTTATGAACACATGCGGGCTAGTTACTACATCGTATATGACCCAAATCAGCAATTAGCAGAAAAAATACTGCATGTTTATGAACTTAGAGGAACACGCTACTTTGAAACTTCAGAAACTTGGTTAGAACAAGTTGGTTTAGGTATAACTCTGTGGGAAGGTAAATTTGAAGATAGACAAGATACTTGGTTACGCTGGTGCTACCAAGATGGTAATATTTTATCGACTGGAGATGAACGCGCAGAACAGGAACTACAACGTGCCGAACAAGAAAGAAAACGTGCCGAACAAGCAGAACAACGTACCCAATTGCTAGCAGAAAGGCTGCGTGCTATGGGCGTAGATCCCGACACTCTATAGGACACTTACTATAAAGACGCAAAGTTTTTTTGCGTCTTTGTGTGAGCAAAGCAATCTCACGAACTTGTGCAATTTATAAACTCATTTATCCGCAGCCAAACCTTATCTAATAACTCAGGATTATCGGCATCAAACCATTCAATTTGCGGATATGCTCTAAACCAAGTTCGTTGTCGCTTGGCAAATTGTCGGGTATGCAAAACTGTTAATTCTTTTGCTTCATCCAAGGAAATATCCCCAGCCAAATGTTGCTTGATTTCTTGATAGCCCAAAGTATTCAACAAAGACAAATCAGCGCCATATTTTTGACAAAGATATTTCACCTCATCAACTAAACCATCTGCTATCATTTGCTCAGTACGCTGTTTAATCCGATTCCCCAACTTTTCAACATCGCAATCTAAACCAATTTGCAAAATCGGATAATTCGGTGGATTTTCCCCTTGTTGTTCGGAAATGGGATATCCTGTAACATAATATACTTCTAAAGCTCTTAAAGTTCGTACTGAATCATTAGCATGAATCTTTTGTGCTGCAACGGGGTCAACTTGTTGTAACATTGCGTAGAGTTGAGGCTGACCTAGAGATTCAAGTTGCGATCGCAATTCAATTTGTGGTGCAACTCTCGGAATCTTCATGCCTTGGACAATGGAACGGATATATAAACCAGTGCCACCAACTAGCAAAAGTGGTGTAACATCAACAGAAGCAATTAAGGCTTGTGCTTGTTGCTGATAGTCTGCTACTGTCATCGTGCCTGTGGGAGCGCAGATATCTATTAAATAGTGCGGCACTAATTTTTGTTGTGCCAGAGTTGGTTTAGCCGTCCCAATATCAAACTCACGGTAAACTTGACGAGAATCAGCACTAAGAATTACAGAACCCAAACGCATCGCCAAAGCCAAAGCCAAACCCGACTTACCTGTAGCCGTCGCCCCACAAATCACAATTAATTTAGTCATTTCTTCCCCATCTCCCTCATCCCCCTCATCTTCCTCATCTCGCCCGGTACTGCAACCCTAGTATAAACTTCTCTTGAAAATGCCCTACAGACGCTAGCAAGGCTTTTGTGCTACAATTTTGGAGTGTTTTTGCTTTTAATTAATTTTAGGCGAGTTTAAACCCACGCATCAGGAGAGTTTACATGACGAGCAGTTACAGTGCCGATCAGATTCAAGTTCTGGAAGGTCTGGAAGCCGTCCGCAAAAGACCAGGAATGTACATCGGTACCACTGGGCCGCGAGGACTCCACCATTTAGTTTACGAGGTGGTGGACAATTCAATCGATGAGGCTTTGGCGGGTCATTGCACTCATATAGAGGTAGATATCAACGCTGACGGTTCCGTGACTGTAACAGATGATGGTCGCGGTATTCCCGTTGATACTCACTCGCGCACCGGAAAATCAGCTTTGGAAACCGTGATGACTGTACTGCACGCTGGTGGTAAGTTTGGCGGCGGTGGCTACAAAGTTTCTGGAGGATTACATGGGGTTGGTATTTCTGTTGTTAATGCCCTATCTGAAGTTGTAGAAGTTACAGTTTGGCGAGATAAAAAGGTTTATCTCCAACGCTACGAACGCGGTATCCCAGTTACTGAACTCCAAGCAAAGCCTTACAAAGAAGCTAGAACTGGAACTTCTGTCACCTTCAAGCCAGATACCCAAATCTTTACAATTAGCATTGAGTTTGATTACATCACTTTATCAGGTCGCCTACGGGAATTGGCGTATCTAAATGCAGGTGTCAAAATTACCTTTACTGACCACCGTCTGGAGTTACTAAAAAGCGATACACCGAAGGTAGAATCGTACAATTACAAGGGTGGTATTAAAGAATATATCGCGTACATGAACCGCGAGAAGCAACCTCTGCATGAAGAAATTATCTATGTACAGGGCGAACGCAATAACGTACAAGTGGAAGTTTCTTTGCAATGGTGTACTGATGCTTATACGGATAATGTACTAGGTTTTGCTAACAATATTCGCACGGTAGATGGTGGTACGCACTTAGAAGGCTTGAAGGCAGTTCTAACTCGGACATTAAATGCGATCGCACGCAAGCGCAATAAAATTAAAGAGAATGAAACTAACCTCAGTGGCGAACATGTCCGCGAAGGTTTGACTGCGGTAATTTCCGTTAAAGTCCCAGATCCAGAATTTGAAGGACAAACCAAGACTAAACTCGGTAACACCGAAGTGCGCGGGATTGTCGATTCTCTGGTGGGAGAAGTTCTCACTGAGTATCTAGAATTTCATCCGGCGATCGCAGATTCAATTTTAGATAAAGCGATCCAAGCTTTCAAAGCCGCAGAAGCAGCGCGTCATGCACGGGAATTAGTTCGACGTAAATCTGTACTGGAATCTTCGCCATTACCTGGTAAATTGGCAGATTGCAGTTCTCGCGATCCCAGCGAATCTGAGATATTCATCGTGGAAGGGGATTCAGCCGGTGGGAGTGCCAAACAAGGACGCGATCGCCGCACTCAAGCGATCTTGCCTCTACGTGGTAAAATTCTCAACATTGAAAAAACCGATGACGCTAAAATTTATAAAAATAACGAAGTTCAATCGTTAATTACAGCACTTGGTTTAGGTGTTAAAGGTGATGAATTCGATTCTACGCAACTGCGCTATCACCGGATAGTCATCATGACAGATGCTGACGTAGATGGAGCGCACATTCGGACTTTGTTGTTAACATTCTTCTATCGCTATCAACGGGCACTCATCGAACAAGGCTTTATTTATATTGCTTGTCCCCCACTGTTTAAAGTAGAACGGGGACGTAATCATGAGTACTGCTATAGCGATCGCGAAAAGAATCAAGCGATCGCCAAATTCCCCGCTAACGCCAACTACACCATCCAACGCTTCAAAGGTTTGGGTGAAATGATGCCACAACAACTCTGGGATACCACCATGAACCCAGAAAGCCGCAAAATGAAGCAAGTGGAAATTGAGGACGCTGCCGAAGCCGATCGCATCTTCACAATTTTAATGGGCGATCGCGTCGCACCCAGACGAGAATTCATCGAAACTTATGGTTCTAAACTCAACTTCACCGATTTAGATATTTAACTAATTCGGCGGAATTCCCCGTCCCTCTACAGGGCGGGGATGGATAGCCGGGTGACTCCTCAAACACCTCCGACTAATATCAACCGCAGGTTGATAAGGAAGTGGGGTGTTTGAGGAATCACCAATTATTGGATTTTAGCGCTTTACCACAATGTATATTTATGGTAGAGTAAGCACATCAAAGAGGTGAAAGTGAAGTGTTACACAAGGTTGTACAAGTCCGTTTATATCCGTCACTTGAGCAACAA
>NZ_NOLI01000078.1:0-37738 GCF_002245975.1 Nostoc sp. 'Peltigera membranacea cyanobiont' 213
TGGAGGTGTTTTCGTCGTCGTCCGGCTATCCATCCCCGCCCTGTAGAGGGACGGGGAATTCCGCCGAATCAGTTAAAAATCTTAATTCTAATTGTTGCAATTATAAAGCAAGTTATTAAATAATTTTCAGTTTTGCTTCCTGCTGCTAAAAAATCTAGTTACCGATTGGTAGAGTGATACAGTCAGTCGCTTTTTTCTTTGAGCAGAAAGAAAATTGGTTATTGAGTGGTAATGTATTTTACTGCATATCTGACAATACAATGGTTGTATTTTACATGAAGTACGAAGTTACAGGTTCTGAGGCACGATAGCGCGGCGTAAAGCCTGCGGCATAGCAACTCTTAGAGACGCTACGCGTAGCTTGCTTCTTTGCAGGAGTACGCTTAGAGCGAGTCTGCAAGGGTCGGCAGTAGATAGAAACTTTATGTCTGTATATTTTGTACCTCAGTTACTTATAAACTGCTGTATCTGCTTCACTTTAGCAAAAAAAAGCAAATAGCAATCTTGCTGAAAAATTAGTTAAAAAAGTATTAAGTGATATTACATAAAATTAACCACTACGTAAATGTTTTTTTTAAATACGAAAGCCATTACAGTCCGCGGTCGTAGTAAAAAACATTACATTTTAATTTTAGAATTTAATGATTCAATAGATTCCATACTACTCCAAATTTTAACTTGCCTATACACATAGGATTATTTTCGGTAATTACACGGTAACAGTATATATTAAAGTGTACTATGAATGATATATGAACCTCTTTTGCGATCGAGCAGAAAATTAAAATAAAAAAAGCTACTAGCAATTTAGGCTTAAGTATCAGCATCAAAAATAGAGTTAAACTGCCGATAAAATTATTTTTGCTGAATGAGTCAAAAGTGTATAGATTAACGAATAAATGCCCCTTGGCAATGAGAAACTATATTTAATCAATTTTCGTCTGTCTATCTCATAGAAAGTACAAGGCAACATTCTGTCAGTTGAAAATTTAACTTTTTCTTAAAAAAGAAGAAATAACAGCAGGCAGTAGAATATATCTTAATTAACTAATAGTTTACTAAACTATTTTTTGGAAGATACCCTCTCCTTGTCAGTAGTTTTATATATTAATCAAATAATGAACTTAGTTGTAAATTATACAACTTTACTGTCAGACAGTCTGACGATGAAAACTTTAGCCTGCAAAAATTATAAATTGTAGGCAAGACAGTTTGGTTCATTTTATTTGTAAAGCTATAAAACTTGAAAGTATAATGCTGCCTTAGCTGTGAAGTGAAAGACAGTAACTGATTCAAAACTTCTATTAAGAGGATTTTGGGGTGTGGTTAATTATCTAATTATGCTTCTTCTTAGAACTAGAGATAAGGATCTAGAAGTACAGACATTGCCTTTTATGAATGGGTTTTCATTAAACAGTAGTAACTATTGTATAAGCGCTTATCTAAATATAGAGTATCTAGATTTCAGTTAAAGCTGTGTAGTCTGTCTTCTCGATTGTGAATTTAGGTTAGTTTAAATTCCAGTTTTCAGCATTAGCAGAAAGTAACTGGTATCTTAAAATATCTAAAAAAATGTGCTATAACGTACCGGCATAAGTGTGGTTGATGGTTCGATATTTGAAGGAGCTATGAGGTGGAAAACAATAAGTCGTTTCTGTGGCCAGAAGGAATATTAATTGCACTGCTTGCTTTAGGTGGTGTTTTTAGCCTTGCTTTCATGATGCTTCTAAGACCAAACGCTTCAGAGGCTCAAAGTGGACAAGGTATAGATATTAAAGATGTAACCGCAAACGTAGGAACTCAGCAGCGAATTGAGAAATTAAAGGCAGTGATGCTTACAAGTTGGCAGCAAGAAGCACAAACAAAAGGACTGTCTTACGCTCTACCGTCACGTTTTCAAGGGGCAGTAATTGAAGCAGCAAAACTCACTCAGGGTGAAAAAGTGATTGCTCTCACCTTTGATGATGGCCCTTGGCCTGACACTACAGAGCAAGTACTAGATATTCTAAAATCAAATAATATCAAAGGAACGTTTTTTGTTGTCGGGCAGAACCTAAAAAATTTTCCAGAAATAGGGAAGAAAATTGTAACTCAAGGTCACGTCATTGCTAACCATACTTGGCATCACTGGTATCACTTCTTTAATCAACAAGCGGCAGCTTATGAAATTGACCGTACAACAGACCTAATTTATCAAATTACAGGTGCTAAAACAAATCTGTTCCGACCGCCTGGTGGTATGCTGCACAATGGATTATCTGCTTATGCGAAAGGACAAAAGTATGCTGTGATTATGTGGTCGGCTGACTCCACTGACTACAAATTACCACCTGTACCAAAGTTGATCGATAACGTAATTAAAGATTCCAAACCTGGTGGTATTGTGCTGATGCATGATGGTGGTGGGAACCGTTCTAGAACTGTACAAGCTTTGCCAGAAATTATTAGCAATTTTAGAAAACAAGGCTATCGCTTTGTGACTATTCCAGAACTTTTAGAAATGGAAGATGCAGATAAAAAGCTGCTTGCTAAGAAAAAGCAATAATTATTAATTATGGTTAATTGGTTAATACTAATTGGCTAAAAATTAAAATTAATCATCATGAATAATTTAGATTATGTGGGAACCAGACGATCTAAGATTATCAATACTTCTCCCAATATTTTTTGGATCACCTTTTCCTGAACCACCAAGCAATCGAGAGTCATTAATACTTCTCGCAATAATATTTGGGCTAAGTTTTTTTGGAGGAGCATTTGCTGGAATAGCTACTCTACTTATCACAAGGAAAACCAATTTTTCCATTGAAATATTTAGACTATTAGTTGGTGCTATCGGAGGGTATGAAGGTCTATTAATCTATACATTACTTAATTCTTCATTTAAAAAGCCAAATGAAATATTTAAACGAATTATTGATTTTAATCATGAAATACTTCAAATAATTATTGGTTTTTTTTCAGTTAATTGGACAGTTAATTGGCCATTTTTCATTCCGGGTATAGTAGGGGCAATAGGTGCAAGTATAATTATATTTATGATGAGAAAGGTATTTACTTGGCGTTCATAAATAAATCCAGTTCAGTTAGCAAGAAAAGACTTAAGTAAGTCGGCGCTAATATTTCAACCTATACGTTGAATTTTTATTGCCGAAAATTATTGGTAGACACAATTCGTGAATTGTGCCTACGTGATTTTCATTCCTATGTCTAATGACTAGTTACTAAACTGAACTCAGTTGTTGTCTTTTCAGGAGTAGCTTCGGGACTATCAGCTTCAGAAGGTGGAACCAACTGCCAGAATTTAGGTAAAAATTCTTGCCAGTTTTGCAGAATTTTCTTCGCCTTTGGTGAACCAGTGCGTTCTGCATGAGTTTGGATTAAGTCTTGCAGTTGTTTTGCACCTACTTCCGAAATTACCCGTTGGATTTTGACAATTTCCGGGTTGACTAACTCACGAAATGAGTCATCTTCATCTAAGAAGTATGCTAGTCCACCAGTCATTCCAGCAGCAACGTTGCGTCCTACTTTGCCGAGAACGACGATCGCACCACCAGTCATATATTCGCAGCAGTGATCCCCAGCGCCTTCAATCACTGCTATGCCTTTGGAATTTCTCACAGCAAATCGCTCTCCGGCTAGACCGTTGGCAAATAATACGCCACCAGTCGCACCATAAAGGCAGGTATTGCCAACTATGACATTTTGTGATGCGTTATAGGTAGCATCAGTTGGAGGTTTGATGATGATTTCACCACCATGCATCCCTTTGCCTACGTAGTCGTTTGCTTCTCCTTCCAGAGTCAGAATTATACCGGGGAGATTGAATGCACCAAAGCTTTGCCCAACGCTACCAGTGAAATTAAGATTAATTTGCCCCCCAAAGCCACTGTCACCGTATTGAGAAGCGATCGCACCCGCTAATCTTGTACCTACTGTTCTGTCAGTATTGATAATCGGATAAGTCTTGGTAACGGTAGACTGATCCCTAATGGCAGTCTGAATGTCGGGATCGGCAAGGAACTTATCATCCAAAACCACGCCGTTGCTATGGACTTCTTCATGGACTAACCAGCCACGATTGTCTCTGGTATCTGGCAGCTTAAGTAAACAGTCCAGGTTTAGCGATCGCGTTTTGGTAAGTTTTGCCTCCTGGCGCAGTTTCAATAAATCTGCACGTCCAATAATTTCTGACAAAGAACGGTAGCCAAGTCGTGCTAACAAACTCCGCACTTCTTCGGCGATGAAGTAGAAGAAGTTAACAACCTTTTCTGGTATTCCGTTAAACCGTTTGCGAAGTTCTTCTTGTTGAGTAGCAACACCCACAGGGCAGGTATTCTTGTGGCAAACTCGCGCCATGATACAGCCTTCAGCAATCATGGCGATGGAGCCGAAACCGAATTCTTCAGCACCCATCAATGCACCTATTACCACATCCCAACCACTCTTAAGTCCGCCATCTACACGTAAAATCACGCGATCGCGCAAACTATTTTCCATCAAAACCCGATGTACTTCACTTAAACCCAATTCCCACGGCGAACCAGCGTGTTTAATCGAACTTAGTGGCGATGCACCTGTACCACCATCATGTCCAGAAATCTGGATGATATCAGCGTTTGCCTTAGCCACACCAGCCGCGATCGTGCCAATGCCAACTTCTGAAACTAGCTTCACCGACACCTTTGCTTTGGGATTAATTTGGTGCAGATCGAAAATCAGTTGTGCTAGGTCTTCAATTGAATAGATATCATGGTGCGGTGGCGGCGAAATCAGTGTCACACCTGGCTTCGAGCGCCTTAACATCGCAATGTATTGGCTTACCTTTGGCCCTGGCAGTTGTCCACCTTCCCCAGGCTTGGCACCTTGGGCAATTTTGATTTCAATTTGTTTGGCGTTGACTAGGTACTCTGGTGTGACACCAAAGCGTCCTGACGCAACTTGCTTAATGGCACTAAAGGCTTTATCGCCATTCCGCAATCCTTTTAAATGAGGTAGGGTTGGCGAGTGACCAGACTCGTCTACATCATCTAAAACTTTATAGCGCACTGGGTCTTCGCCACCTTCCCCAGAGTTAGATTTACCACCGATGCGATTCATGGCGATCGCTAAAGTTTCATGGGCTTCTCTTGACAAAGCGCCTAAAGACATGCCGCCGGTGCAGAAACGTTTGACAATATCAGCTACCGACTCTACTTCTTCTAGAGGAATTGAAGTGCAGTCGCCTTGGAAATCTAGCAAGTCTCGCAATGCCGTTACTGGTCTACCTTGGAGGTGCTTTTTGTAAACTTCGTAGTGGTCGTAGTTTTTGCCATCTAGAGCCTTATGCAGCGCCTTAACCATTTCGGGGCTATTCATGTGGTACTCGCCACCAGGACGGTACTGCACAAAGCCCAGGTTTTCTAACTTCTTGGTCGTCAGTTCTGGGAAAGCTTTGACGTGGAAAGAAAGTACTTCATCGGCGAGTTCGCTAACACTCAAACCACCCATACGGGAAGTCGTACCATGAAATCCTAGTTCGATTAAATCTCCACCAATGCCAATCGCTTCAAAAATTTGGGCTGCTTGATAGCTGGAGAGCAGAGAAATCCCCATCTTGGAGAGAATTTTCAGTAAACCTGACTCTACTGCTTTGCGATAGTTTCCTAAAGCTTGTTCTACGTTGAGGGTTGGAAGTTTTTTCACCTCCATTAACTTTTGGGTTTTGGGATCGACGCACCAATCACGCACCGTATCTAAAGCCATATATGGGCACACTGCACCAGCACCATAGCCAATCAGACAAGCAAAGTGATGAGTACTCCAGCATTGGGCAGTATTGACAATCAGGGATGTTTTCATCCGCAGCCCTTCCCGAATCAGGTGATGATGTACAGCACCCACTGCTAATAGGGGAGGAATGTATGTATCTTCTGGGTTGATTCCGTCATTTCCCTTATCGCTTAAGATTAAAATCCTTGCACCCGCCCGGACTGATTCAGCTGCTTGTGTTTGTAAAGCCTGGACTGCGGCATTTAATCCTTCAGGGCCAGTGGCGATCGCAAATAGGGTTGACAACTCGGCTGTGGCAAATCCCGAAAGCTTTATCGCCTCTAATTCACCATCCGTTAACACTGGCGATTCAAGTTTCAATCTCCGAGCATATTCTGCCTTGGGTTCTAATAAGTTACCCCGTTCACCCAGTTCGACTTTCAAAGACATCACTAGCTTTTCCCGCAGGGGATCAATCGCCGGGTTAGTTACCTGAGCAAAGCGCTGTTTGAAATAGTCATAAAGCAGGTGGGGTTTTGTTGACAGCACCGCTAAAGGAATATCATCCCCCATGCAGAAAGTCGGTTCTGAACCTGCGATCGCCATTTGGTGAATCACCATTTCTACATCTTCTGTGGTGTAGCCAAAGGCAGTTTGAAGTTGCAGCAAGGTTTGCTTGTCAATTTTGTCAGTTGTAATATGGCCGTTACCATTTTCAGCAACCAGATGTCCATTTCCATTACCATCTGACGACTTAACACTGACAAGTTCTTTGAGTTCTTGACGGTACTGTTGCAGCCATTCTCCATAAGGGTGCTGCTTGGCGATGCGCTGTTTAATCTCCCAATTCTTTAGCACTTCATGGTTGACTAAATCCACGGCAATCATTTGTCCAGGGCCGAGTCTACCTTTTTCGACAATATCAGCTTCTGGAAAGTCCACTACACCTGCTTCGGAAGCGACAACAATGTAGTCATCTTTGGTGATTAGGTAGCGGGCTGGTCTTAAACCATTACGATCTAGTGTTGCACCAACTTTTTTGCCATCGCTGAATACTAAAAGCGCTGGCCCATCCCACGCTTCTTGCAAACCACTGTAATATTCGTAGAAATCAACAATTTCTGGAGAGTCATTTAAAGAGGGTTGATTTTGGTAAGCCTCTGGAACCATAATCATCAAAGCTTCCAAGGGGCTGCGTCCAGAACACACCAGTAATTCTAGTACGTTGTCTAGTGTAGCTGAGTCGCTGTTATCAATGTGAACTAATGGTTTCAGTTCCTTGATGCGATCGCCCCATACAGGATGATTCAGGCTAGCTTCTCGTGCCATCATCCAGTTGATGTTACCCAACAAGGTATTAATTTCGCCGTTGTGACCCAAAAGCCGCATCGGTTGAGCTAGAGGCCATTTGGGCATCGTGTTGGTACTAAAGCGGCGATGATACACAGCAAAGGCGCTTTTATAAGCTGGATTTTTTAAATCTTGATAAAATTCTCCTAATACAGCAGAACGCACCATGCCTTTGTAAACAATTGTGCGGTTTGACAAAGAGCAGATATAAAATTCTTCTGAGATATTGGTTGCAACTTTACTAATTCGACGGCGGGTAATATACAACTGTCGTTCTAATTCATCGCCACTTTTGTCAACAGAAGCTAACAAAACTTGTTCGATCTGGGGTTGATTTTCTCTTGCTTGTACACCCAGTAAATCAGATTGCACTGGCACTACTCGCCAGCCCAGTACAATCAATTTTTCTTCAGTAGCTACTTGCTCAACTGCCACCCTAGTTTTTTGTGCTGCTTCCTGGTCTTGTGGGAGAAATATCATCCCTACAGCCATATTATTGATTGATGGAAATTCCTTCCCCCTTTCGGCAAAGTCTTGTTGGAACAAATCCCAAGGGATAGCTGTCAAGACTCCAGCACCATCACCAGAGTCTCGATCGGCGCTACAACCTCCCCGGTGTTCTAAACAGGTTAAAGCAGCTAAAGCTTTTTCGACAATTTCGTGGCTGGTATGATTCTGACGATGAGCAATAAAACCTACACCACAGGCATCTCGTTCTTCTACTAACCACTTTTGCCCCTGATAGGTATCTCTTGAGTTTATATTCGCTGTGATTTTCTGGTCTTGATTCATCGGTTGATTATTCATACCCTGTTCCTGAAGTATTGAGTTACCAATTTTGCCACTACTTACGGAAAAAAATTTATCAATTCCGCAATGGAGAAATATATAAGCGCCGAAATTTAGGGAAAAAAAATTTTAACTTCGGTTTTACTTTCTTAGTTCCCCCGTGTTAAAATAGTTGCGTATTGTTTATGTATTTATGCGGTGTGAGACAACTTATTCCCGCCAAGACATGATTTTTGCCCTGACAGTTTCTTTTTTATATTGTGAAGCTAAGTATTTTCTCAATTCCCTTTTTCCAGATGCACTCTAGCTACTCATAGAGCCTATTGCGGCTCACCTGAAACAAAACTAAAAGCTGTCCTATGTTTTAAAGCCAAACTCATCCTGAGCCTGCAATAAAATCAGCGTATTACAATATATACCCATTTGACAATTCCCAAATATTGTTATTGTCTGGAGTTTTTCTGCTTACCAGCTGACACATATATTACTATTAACTAGACCTCACTGAAATAGCAATATTCAGTCAGGATCGAATATCTTAATCTGTTTTGATAACCAATACTACCGTGTATAGTCTGGTTAGAATTAATGCCAGTTAAAACAATTGCGTGGAGTGGCTTTAGCGTCTAAATTTGTTTTATGTCTACAAGAGACAGCTAGCCAGTATATATATTAACATGATATTTAAGAAATAAAGTCATGTAATCTTTATATTTCCAAATAATTAGTTAGTTTATACCTTGGGGTGATAGTTTTCAAAAGTAAATAGTAAATTATGGTAAAAATGCCGAGTTGTTGCCAATTAGGGATTAGCGAACGCAGATTTTTTCGGGCTACTGTTTCACCAATACTTTTAACAGTACTGTGTTTAACGAGTACCTGTGCTACCAACGCCCAGGAGTCACCGAAAAACAGCAAACAAATACTGATTTCCCAGTCACCTGCACCACCTTTAACAGGGGTGGCATCCTCTGGTAATCAAATTTCCCTCAATGGTCGTACTTTACCAGGAACTTGGTTGCAGCGACCTGGAAAATCTGGTCAGGTAACAACTCATCTCAGCGATGGGGCATTCAGGCAATTAATTGGAGTAAATTTCTTAAACAGTAGTAACTCAGCAAAGCAACCAATACAGTGGTTTTCATCGGTGACAAAGCCACTAGTTTTAACCGCCAAGCTACTAGGATCGTATCGCTACCTTGATATTAGCAATTTTGCTCAAACATCTGGATGGGAAATCCGAACTAATGGCAACACCTTGGTGATTGCTACCCCAAAAACGCAAGTCACAAATATTGTTCAGAGTCAGCAACTTTCAGACGCAAGTGTTAATCCTTTGCAACAGGCTCGGATTCTTGTGGATTTAGATCGTCCAACTCCTTGGCAAGTAGCCCAAGGAGCGGCGATCGCAAAACCGCAAATTCCATCTTCCGATCCAGACACGCCAACTCTCAAACCCACTACACCGCCAAATCGAGAGTGGACAATTACCCTAGATGGAATAGCCGATCCTGTTTTGATAGAACGCTATACCCCCCAGCCACCAGCAGCACCACCAGCATTACTGCCAAATTTACTCAAACAATTATTACCCGTTGCACCAACACAACCAATACCACCAGCCCCCGATCCACTGATTCAAAAAGTGGAGGTGGTGAAAAACCAAACGATTATTAGCCTGAGCGTTCCCTTTGGTCTATCGCCTCAAGTTAGCACTGTAGCTAACCCCAATCGCCTCATTATCGATATTCGACCCGATCCTCTGGAAGTACGAGATATTACTTGGGCACCGGGATTACGCTGGCGACAAAATTATGTCAACTTAGGCACAGAACGCTTTCCTGTGGTCTGGTTAGAAGTTGATCCCCGCAAATTTGGGCTAACGCTGAAGCCTATGTGGGCTAGCCCTAATGGACTTGCGGGTACTGCTCCCTTAATTCAAACAGCCCAACGTTACTTAGCAGTAGCTGGAATTAACGGTGGTTATTTTAACCGCAATAACAAATTACCATTGGGTGCGATTCGTCGGGATAATCAGTGGTTATCAGGCCCTATTCTTAACCGAGGTGCGATCGCTTGGAATGATTCAGGCCAATTTTACTTCGGTCGTCTCACCTTAGAAGAAAGTTTAATTACTGCAAATAACCAGCGCTTACCAATTCTGTTTCTTAATAGCGGCTACATCCAGAGTGGCATTGCCCGTTACACCCCAGCTTGGGGAGCAACTTACACACCCTTAACGGATAACGAAATTATCCTAGTGGTACAGAAAGACCAAATTACTCAACAGTTACCAGGCGGCAAAGTTGGTGGGACGGCCGTTCCCATTCCCCAAGATGGCTACCTATTAACTTTACGTGCTAACGCTGCCAGCGCTGCCTCACAGTTACCTATTGGAAGCACAGTAAATATTTCCAGCAGTACTACTCCCACTGATTTTAGTCGTTATCCCCACATTATCGGAGCCGGCCCGCTATTAATCCAAAATCGCCAAATTGTCCTCGATGCCAAAGCCGAAAAATTCAGCAATGCCTTTATTGCAGAAAAGGCTATTCGTAGCGGCATTTGTACAACAGCAACAGGCACACTGATGATAGCTGCTGTGCATAATCGTGCTGGCGGTTATGGGCCTACCTTGGCAGAACATGCCCAACTAATGCAACAGATGGGCTGTGTAGATGCCTTAAATTTAGACGGCGGTAGTTCTACCAGCCTTTACTTAGGAGGGCAACTACTCGACCGATCGCCTAGTACTGCTGCTCGTGTTCATAATGGAATTGGTATTTTCCTGAAACCACGATAACGAGGGAATAAAAAGCAGGCAAAGCAGAGGAAGAATAACTCATACCCAATACCCAATTCCCAATGCCCAATCCCCAATTCCCAATTCCCAATTCCCAATCTTTTTTAAAGTTTAGAACAAGCTATCATTTTGCTTGATGAAGACTTGGTGTAGATACAACACTTTTAGTAGTGATGATTTACACCATCACGTTTGATTTTGCTATGTTTATCAAGGTGCGACAAAATTGCTGATTTTCAACGTTGCAAAATAGCGCCAGATTTTTTATCAATAGTTAAGAGTACTAACGGTTTGTTATGTCTTCAAATGAGGTAACTATGGCTAGATATCAAGAAACTACACAGACTGAGACTCTACACCTACCTTCAAATATCACTTCCAGAGGCATTGCTGCAACTGAGTTACGTCCTTGGGGTGCTTTTACAGTCTTAGAAGAAGGGCGCGGATACAAAATCAAGCGCATTGAAGTTAAGCCCGGACACCGCCTCAGTTTACAAATGCACCACCACCGCAGCGAACATTGGATTGTCGTCTCTGGTACAGCTAGGGTGACTTGTGGTGAGCAAGAAGTACTACTGAGCAATAATGAGTCAACTTATGTACCCCAATGTACATCTCACCGTTTAGAGAATCCTGGCGTGATTCCCTTAATATTAATTGAAGTGCAAAATGGCGAATACTTGGGAGAAGATGACATTATCCGTTACCAAGATGACTATGCCCGTACTAAGGATTAAAGCTCTAATCTAAAAACTGAATACATTTTTGTGCAAACCCTCCTTGCGAACCACTGCACCCCAGAAGTCCCTACCTAGTTAAGGTAAGGACTTCTGCTTGTTGTGCTATAAATGTAGTAATAGCGATCGCGCTCATAACTTTGGTAATTTGGAATTTTCGAGAAGTAAGAGTTAACCCATCTGTCTGTAAAATAGAAGATGGGGTATTCAATTGCAAAAACCGAGTTCCATGATTCATTTGAGTCAAGCAGCCGCAAGTGAAATTGGGCGGATAAAGTCCAAGCAGCAGCCAAATGTTTTGTTTCGATTAGCAGTAAAACCAGGTGGTTGTTCTGGATTCTTTTATCATATGTCCTTCGATGAAGCAATAAAAGTTGGCGACAAGGTTTTCGACTTGGATGAGATTCAAGTAGTCATAGATGCTACAAGCTTAAATTACCTCAACGGTTTGAGGGTAGATTATTCAGAAGACTTAATGGGTGGTGGTTTTCGCTTCCACAATCCCCAGGCGATCGCAACCTGTGGCTGTGGTAATTCCTTTTCCACAACTAATCACTAATTAGCCATATTTTGCTAATAATAAAGGAAAAGTTACAATTGACATAAAACCCTAAAAAACGATATAATCAGGATTTGTTAAAACTTAGACATATAAGCAGCTTTACGCGCTGTAACTCATGCCAACAATACAGCAGCTAATACGTACCGAGCGCGAACAAGCGCGTCAGAAAACCAAGTCCCCGGCTCTGAAACAATGCCCTCAACGTCGGGGAGTTTGTACCAGAGTGTACACGACCACACCAAAGAAGCCTAACTCAGCTTTACGGAAAGTAGCAAGAGTCAGACTTACATCTGGATTTGAAGTCACAGCTTACATTCCAGGAATTGGTCACAACTTACAAGAACACTCAGTTGTGATGATTCGTGGCGGTCGGGTTAAGGATCTACCAGGCGTGAGATACCACATCATCCGTGGCACCTTAGATACAGCCGGAGTCAAAGACCGTAAACAAGGGCGTTCCAAGTATGGAACCAAGCGTCCAAAAGCAGCAGCGAAAAAATAGGATTAGGCGATTAATCGCACCCAACACGATTAATCGTTTACCTTAAAAACGCTCAAGGACAAAAAACTATCAGGGTCTGTGTTCTAAGAGCAGTTATGAAAGCTGATCAAGTCTGTTTAAAAAAATCAAGCAAGCTACACCTACACTAAGCGAGCAAGTGTAGAAGTTCTGAGGAGAAGGCTGTAACCCACAGCATAATTCTCATCTGAACATTAAGGTTTAGAATCTTGTCACCGTGAGTATTTAGTTGCAGGTAGCAAGTCAATGAATTTTAGATTTTAGATTTGCAATTTTGGATTGGTCGAACCCACAAGGGGATGAGGCTTACAGACTTTTGATTTTTTCCAATCCTTGTGGTCGGAACGTCTACCAAAAACTCTAATCCAAAATTGGCAGTCAATAGGTCAGCCTTGCTCCAACAATCGAAAACAAAATTGAAAAAGTCTGAGGGTTGGGTTCCACAGCTTTTGGTTTCCGGTGTCTGATAGCATATAATTTCGTTGCCAAATTCCGAATTAAAGGTGAAGTATGTCTCGTCGTGGTGTTATTCAAAGGCGCCCAGTTCCGTCTGACTCTGTATATAACAGTCGCCTTGTGAGCATGATTATCAGGCGGATCATGCGTCATGGCAAGAAATCACTTGCCGCACGAATCGTTTATGAAGCATTGAAAACCATTGAGGAACGCACTGGTAACGGTGCTTTAGAAACCTTTGAAAGAGCAGTGCGAAATGCAACACCTCTAGTAGAAGTAAAAGCTCGGCGAGTAGGCGGAGCAACCTACCAAGTACCAATGGAAGTGCGTACAGAACGGGGTACTACCCTAGCACTGCGTTGGTTAGTGCAATATTCCCGGTCTAGACCAGGCCGGACAATGGCAAGTAAATTGGCAAATGAGTTAATGGATGCTGCCAACGAAACTGGCAATGCGATTCGGAAACGCGAAGAAACGCACCGGATGGCAGAAGCTAACAAAGCATTTGCTCACTATCGTTATTAAGTAAAAAAGCGATATATCGCCTTGCCGAAGCGGTATATCGTGGATTTACAAAAACAAAGACGGTTTTCCGTAAAAGTATAGAATCTTAACAAAGAGTAATATACAAGATATCATGAGGCAAAAACTATAGGAGGTAGCTGTGGCACGCACGATCCCGCTAGACAAAGTACGCAACATTGGTATTGCGGCGCATATAGATGCGGGCAAAACAACGACAACAGAGAGAATATTATTTTACTCTGGGATAATTCATAAAATTGGCGAAGTTCATGAAGGAACTGCCGTCACAGACTGGATGGAGCAAGAGCGGGAGCGGGGAATTACCATTACTGCGGCTGCTATCAGTACCAGCTGGAAAGATCATCAAATTAACATTATCGATACTCCGGGTCACGTAGACTTCACAATTGAAGTTGAGCGTTCCATGCGCGTGTTGGATGGCGTAATCGCAGTATTTTGTTCTGTGGGCGGCGTGCAACCCCAGTCTGAGACAGTGTGGCGGCAAGCAGAACGCTACAAAGTTCCTCGGATCGCCTTTATCAACAAGATGGATCGCACCGGAGCGAACTTTTATAAAGTTCACGAGCAAATTCGCGATCGCCTGCGGGCAAATGCGATCGCCATTCAACTACCAATTGGTAGTGAAAACGACTTCCAAGGGATCGTTGACCTAGTAGGGCAACGGGCGTATATTTACGCCAACGACCAAGGAACCGATATCCAGGAAACTGATATACCGGAAGAATTGCAAGCGCAAGTAGACGAATTCCGCACCAAGCTTATAGAAGCCGCAGCAGAAACTGATGATGCTCTGATGGCTAAGTACTTCGAGGGCGAAGAACTTACAGAACAGGAAGTAAAGACTGCCCTGCGGAAAGGCACAATTGCGGGGACGATTGTACCAGTACTTTGTGGTTCGGCATTCAAAAACAAAGGCGTGCAGTTGATGCTCGATGCCGTTGTCGATTACCTGCCAGCGCCAAGTGAAGTACCGCCAATTCAAGGCTTACTGCCCAATGGCGATACTGTTGAGCGGCGGGCTGATGACAACGAACCCCTAGCGGCTCTGGCATTCAAGATTATGGCTGACCCTTACGGTCGCCTGACATTCGTTCGCGTTTATTCTGGTGTCCTGAAAAAGGGCAGCTACGTTCTCAACGCTAGTAAGAATAAAAAAGAACGGATTTCCCGCTTAGTTCTCATGAAAGCAGACGATCGGCAAGATGTCGATGAACTGAGAGCGGGAGATTTGGGAGCAGCTTTGGGATTGAAAGACACCTTGACAGGTGACACGCTCTGTGATGATGCATCGCCAGTAATTCTGGAATCTCTATTCATTCCTGAGCCTGTAATCTCGGTGGCGGTTGAACCCAAAACCAAGAACGACATGGATAAACTATCCAAAGCTCTGCAATCTCTCTCAGAAGAAGACCCTACCTTCCGCGTCCGCGTCGATCCCGAAACAAACCAAACCGTGATCGCGGGGATGGGAGAGCTACACCTAGAAATTCTAGTAGACCGGATGTTACGAGAATTCAAGGTGGAAGCGAATGTAGGTGCGCCACAAGTAGCTTACCGAGAAACAATTCGGAAAGCTGTGAACAAAGTTGAAGGCAAATTCATCCGCCAAAGTGGTGGTAAAGGTCAATACGGTCACGTTGTGATCAATTTGGAACCTGGAGAACCTGGTACTGGCTTTGAATTCGTTTCCAAAATCGCTGGCGGTACAGTACCTAAAGAGTACGTTGGCCCCGCAGAACAAGGGATGAAAGAAAGCTGCGAATCTGGTGTTCTAGCTGGATATCCGTTGATTGACGTTAAAGCAACGCTAATTGATGGGTCATACCACGATGTAGACTCTTCAGAAATGGCTTTCAAAATCGCTGGCTCAATGGCGATGAAAGAAGCTGTACTGAAAGCTTCACCTGTCATCTTAGAACCTATGATGAAAGTTGAGGTTGAAGTTCCTGAAGACTATATGGGTAACGTCATTGGCGACCTAAACACCCGCCGAGGGCAGATTGAAAGCCAAAGCACCGAAAAGGGACTTGCTAAGGTAACATCTAAAGTTCCACTGGCGAGTATGTTTGGCTACGCCACTGATATCCGGTCAAAAACGCAAGGTCGGGGTACCTTCACGATGGAGTTCAGCCACTACGAAGAGGTGCCTCGGAGCGTAGCTGAAACTATCATTGCAAAAAGCAAAGGGAACGCTTAGTTAAAATAAGGAAATGAGCATTCATGGCACGCGCAAAGTTTGAAAGAAATAAACCCCACCTCAATATCGGTACTATTGGCCACGTTGACCACGGTAAAACCACGTTAACAGCAGCCATCACTATGACCTTGGCAGCTCTTGGTCAAGCTACAGCTAAAGGCTACGACCAAATCGATAACGCGCCAGAAGAAAAAGCACGCGGTATTACCATCAATACCGCTCACGTTGAGTATGAAACCGAAAATCGGCACTATGCTCACGTAGACTGTCCAGGGCACGCTGACTATGTGAAGAACATGATCACTGGCGCTGCTCAGATGGATGGAGGCATTCTTGTAGTAGCTGCTACTGATGGCCCTATGCCCCAAACCCGCGAACACATTCTGTTAGCAAAACAGGTGGGCGTTCCTAGTCTGGTCGTATTCTTGAACAAAGAAGACTTGATGGATGACCCAGAACTCTTGGAACTAGTAGAACTAGAACTGAGAGAACTGTTAAGCAGCTATGACTTCCCTGGAGATGATATCCCCATTGTCAAAGGCTCTGGTCTACAAGCTCTCGAAGCAATGACCAAGAATCCTAAGACTAAAAAAGGTGAAAATCCTTGGGTAGATAAAATCTACGACTTGATGGATGCTGTGGATTCCTTTATCCCCACTCCTGAGCGGGATGTTGATAAGCCCTTCTTGATGGCAGTAGAAGACGTGTTCACCATCACAGGTCGTGGTACTGTGGCTACTGGACGGATTGAACGCGGGAAAGTTAAGGTTGGCGATACTGTCGAGCTAATTGGTCTCAAAGACACTCGGACTACGGCCGTTACCGGGATTGAGATGTTCAAGAAGAGCCTCGACGAAGGTCTGGCTGGAGATAACGCGGGTGTACTACTGCGTGGTCTTAAGAAAGAAGATATCGAGCGCGGTATGGTAATAGCCAAACCAGGTTCGATTACACCTCACACTCAATTTGAAGGTGAAGTATACGTCCTAACAGAAAAAGAAGGTGGTCGTAAGACTCCATTTTTCGCCGGCTACCGTCCCCAGTTCTATGTACGGACAACCGATGTAACTGGTACTATCAAAGCCTACACCTCTGATGAAGGCAAAGAAGTAGAAATGGTGATGCCAGGCGATCGCATCAAGATGACAGTAGAATTGATCAACGCGATCGCTATTGAACAAGGAATGCGCTTCGCTATCCGCGAAGGTGGACGTACCATCGGTGCTGGTGTCGTCTCCAAAATTATCAAATAGCACCTTTTCGCTCATAACAAAGGAGCAGAGATGGTATAATTCATCTCTGCTCCTTTCTCTTCCCTCTATAAATAAGGTAATAGGTTACAGGGGACAAGTAATAGTTTTCTGTAACCTTTACCCTGTAACCTTTAACCTGTAAATAATCCCCTAATTACGCAGAACCTGGAAAATTAAAGATGGCAACTCTACAGCAGCAAAAAATTAGAATTCGCTTACAGGCTTTTGACCGACGCTTATTAGATACATCTTGCGAGAAGATTGTAGACACAGCTAACCGCACCAACGCTACAGCCATAGGCCCAATTCCTTTACCCACAAAACGCCGGATCTATTGTGTGCTGCGATCGCCTCACGTAGATAAAGATTCACGGGAACACTTTGAAACCCGTACTCATCGCCGGATTATTGACATTTACCAGCCTTCTTCTAAGACTATAGATGCCCTGATGAAATTGGATCTACCATCGGGTGTAGATATCGAAGTCAAACTTTAATTTAGTCATTAGTTATTAGTCATTAGTCATTGGTCATTAGTCATTGGTCATTTGTCCTTTACTAATGACAAAGGACAAATGACAAATTACATTAGTATGAATATTTACACAGCCCTGAAGAAATATATCTCAGGGCTTTTATTTAGCTAGGAAACAAATGATAGAATGTAGACAAAGTACGGGAAAAGCAGAGAAAAACTATTTTTAAGATTAAGTTTATACCAAGGTAACAATGACATCATCTTCTAAAATTGCAGTTCGTGAACTACCTCTGTTCCCGTTACCCGAAGTAGTTCTGTTTCCTACTAGACCATTGCCTCTACACATCTTTGAATTTCGCTACCGAATCATGATGAACACGATTTTGGAGAGCGATCGCAGATTCGGTGTTTTGATGTTCGATCCAGTCAAAGGTACAATTGCAAACACTGGCTGCTGTGCGGAAATCGTTCATCACCAACGGCTGCCAGACGATCGGATCAAGATGTTGAGTTTAGGGCAGCAAAGATTTCGTGTATTAGAATATGTTCGTGAAAAGCCATATCGTGTTGGCTTAGTTGAGTGGATTGAAGACCAAACACCGACTAAAGATTTGCGTCCTTTGTCTTCTGAAGTAGAACAACTACTACGAGATGTTGTACGTCTATCAGGTAAATTAACCGAACAAAATATCGAACTGCCAGAAGATTTGCCTGAGTTACCAACAGAGCTATCTTATTGGGTAGCTAGTAATCTTTATGGTGTCGCCGCAGAACAACAGTTATTGCTAGAAATGCAAGATACTGCAACTCGTCTAGAGCGGGAAGCAGAAATTTTAACTTCTACTCGTAATCACTTGGCAGCTCGCGCTGTTCTTAAAGATACGTTTAATGAAAAGTGATGAGTGAGGGGTTGAGGAGTTAGGAAGAAATAACAACAAATACAAAGTTGACAACTTAGAATTTATATTCCCTAACTGATAACTCCTAATTTTTCAGGTAAAAGCACCGATTGGCAAAACATTGTAAGCGCCAAGAATTTTTAAAATCTCTGTGTGGATAGTTAATTCTGCTAAAGCAGATTGCATTTCTGCTTCATTGACATCTGCTTCTAAATCCATGAAAAACAAATATTCGCCTAGCGATCGCTTCGTCGGACGAGATTCAATCCGGCTGAGGTTAATTCCTAGTTGAGCAAAGATTTGCAGAGGTTTAACTAATGCTCCGGGTGTGTTAGCAGGCATACTAAAAGCTAGTGATGTGTGACTGGTAGACACTTTTGATGTCTGGTATCCAGCGTCCGTCTCACTCTGACTTACTACCCAAAAACGAGTACAGTTTTCTGGATAGTCGTTAATACCAGTGGCAAGTATGGGTAGGTTGTAGAGTTGAGCGGCTCTACTAGAAGCGATCGCAGCTGTTGTTGTCTCTTGCTCTAATCGCTGTAGTGCTTCAGTTGTAGAATTGCTGGGAATAATCTGTACAGTCGGGAGAAACCGCTCTAACCATCCTTGACATTGTGCCAAAGCTTGTGGGTGAGAGTAAACAGTTTTAATCTTATCTAAGTCAGACGCGCAGGAAATTAACGTATGGACAATGGGTAATACCAAACCTAACTGAATCCGCAAACTGTCTAACTGCCACAGTGTATCTAGCGTCATAGTCACACTCCCTTCAATAGAATTTTCTACTGGCACAACAGCTAGGTGAGCTTGACTATCAGCAACGGCGTGCAGTGACTGTGAGATGGTGGGATAGGGGCATAAGGTAGCTTCAACTCCCTTATTTTTAGTCAACCAGTTGACATAAAGAACAGCTGCTTGCTCTGCGTAAGTGCCGGGAGGCCCTAAATGTGCGATCGATAGAGTCATGCTTTTAGCCTTGAGTTGCGAGTTTAATACGTAAAATAGAGATTATGATATTTTGGGTTTAACAAATATAAAATATATTTCAATATTTACTTTTACCTCTAAAATTTACGCACGAAACAAATAGATCGAAATTCTAGGAAAACAAACTATTCAAATTAGTCTAGTAGCAAATAGATTTTTTGGCAGTTTTTTTCTGCTAAATTGCTCTCAAGATTTCAGAGCAATTATGTGAATTTTTAACAAAAGAATATTCATATTCTTTGCTTTATGTCAAGAGTTAAACCCTAATCTTAACCCTATCAAGATGGCTTGTAAAATCTCTTATGTTTTCTCAGCGTTCTCTGTGCCTCTGCGGTTTGAAAGTATTTTTTTTAACCACAGAGGCGCATATAACACAGAGTATGCAATTTATTGACCAAAATTTTTACCCACCTTCAAAAGGCTAATCCTAATCTATATTTATTTCTTGAACTAAAGAGAGTAATGAGCGTACCAAATTTTTGCTAATGCTGTATAGGTGATAAGCAACGATAACTTTTATCGCTAATAAATTTTGTACTTTTCTAATAATCAGATTTAATTTATTAAAAAATATTAAAATTAAGAGACAAATATTTTTATCCGCTCATGGCTACCCGGTTTACTGCCTCCCAATCGGTTGAAATCGCTGTTCCAGAGCAGCCTATTCCCATCCAGCACTACTTACGCCAGCCTCAACGTCTAGTTAGGGCTTTAGCTGACAACGCCCGAATTCAGCAGCTTTCTGAGGAAGTATTTCGCTTGAAAATGCGTCCGCTTACTTTTATGTCATTGAGTATTCAACCGACTGTAGACATGAGAGTTTGGGCAGAATCAAATGGAATAATTAATTTGCGATCGCTAGGCTGTGAAATTCTGGGTTTCGAGTATATTAACCAGCGCTTTGCTCTTAATTTAAAAGGACATTTGTCTCCCAAAGAGTTTAGCACTGGCACTCGTCTGGAAGGAAGGGCTGATTTAGAAGTGCTGGTGGATTTACCACCGCCATTTTCCTTTACTCCGAAGCCGATTTTAGAAGCTACTGGTAATGGTTTGCTCAAAAGCGTGCTGTTATCGGTTAAACAACGGTTATTAAATCAACTTTTGGCGGATTATCGCTACTGGGTGATATCACAAACTAAAGATAGAAAACTTGACAGTGACAGTACTGAATTGCCAATCCTGAATGCTGAGTAATCATTTAATCACTCAGCGTTCGGTAATTTGATTTGGCAAGGACGAAAAGACTGACGATGTAGGGGCGATGGCCCGTATTGTTGCAGAGCCAGCAAATGCCGCTGGCTACCATAACCCTTGTTACGCTCTAGGTTGTACATAGGGTATTTCAATGCTAGACGCAGTATCAGATCGTCACGCCAAACTTTAGCAACAATACTAGCAGAGGCAATAGCAAGCGATCGCTCGTCCCCCTTAACTATTGTTTGTTGTGGCAATAGCAAGTCTTTGATTAACTGATTGCCATCAACCAAGCAGATTGTAGGCTGTACTTTTAACTTCAGTACAGCCCGCTTCATTGCTAATAGTGTCGCTTGCAAAATATTTATCTTGTCAATTTCGGCAGTAGAAGCAAAACCAATTTTCCAATCTATAGCCAGCCCACAAATTTGCTGTGCTAGCTGAGTTCTCCGAGAACTAGACAACTTTTTACTGTCTTTAATTTTAGCTGCCATCAGTATTGGCAAAGCACGATCCGGGAGGATCACTGCTGCCGCTACCACTGGGCCAAATAGAGCGCCTCGCCCTACTTCATCCACACCTGCAACCAATCCTGGAATTCCTGACAAGGTAGAAAACTCCAGCCAGTTGGATTGTTCCAAGGGCGTTGGCGATGTTTCTACCATAAAGCAAATTAATTGTCTTCGATCGCTGACGAACGACGGCGGCGGCGACGGCTAGCAGTGGCGGCACTGTTGGCATCACTTTCATCTGCGATCGCGTTTCCAGGGCTGTTCGTATCACTTTCATCTGCGATCGCGTTTCCAGCGCTGTTGGCATCACTTTCATCTGCGATCGGGGAAGCTTTCACAGACAAGATTTCCGAAGGATTGGCAGTCAACTCAGGTTGTTCAGTTGTCTCTTCGATTAAAGATTTTTGTTCTGGCTCAATAACTTTTGGTATTGGTAACTTGGTTGTAATTACTTCAGGTGTTGCTTTTTGGGCAATAGGTGATTCTGGGATGGATTCAGTTGGAGTCGTTCGCGTTTGACCGGGCTGAATCACGTTAATAATCACAGACTTGGTATTTTTAACCTCTTGATCTAGCTTCACCAAGGGAGATATTCCCATCAAGGCAAACATATCCTGTTCTTGGAGACTCATTTCTACAGTTCTAATTTCCGGTGGTTCTACCACTGGTTTAACTGGGTCTGCCTTGATAACTCTAGTACGCTCTACAGTGCGTTCTGCTCTTTCACTCCAACCTGGTTTACCAAGGGTGGGGGAGGGAATTTCTGGTGCAACTCCTAGTTCTGGTTCTATATCAAGGTCTAAATCTGGCTCGCTGGCAAAAGCTAGTGGATTGGCAATAACCCGAGATTCATCTTTCCCGTTTAACCCATTGATGCCAATTTTACTGCGGCGAGTGCGGGTACGACGCTTATTATCATTAAGTTCTTGATAACTAGGATGATTGAGCAGATTTAAATTACTCGATTCTGAGTCGCCGTCAAATGCTTCCCCAAATCCATCATAAGTTTCTCGTGGTTCCGGGATGCGGGCAGCTGGCTGACGGGGTTCTCGGTGAGGTAGGGATACAAGACGCTCGCGTTCTGGTGTTTCTGCGGGTATTGGTAATCGGTTTTCGAGTTCTCCAGGCAGACGTACAGTATGTCCTAAACCGCCACAAGTGGGACAAGTTTCGCCAAACAGTTCGTAAATATTTTGACCCTGACGTTTGCGGGTCAGTTCTACTAAACCCAGTTCGGTAAGTTGAGCAATCTGGGGACGAGCTTTGTCTGCTTTGAGTCCTTTATTAAAGTGTTCGAGAACTTGCAGTTGATCGCGCCGTGATTCCATATCAATAAAATCAACGACGATTACCCCGGCGATATTCCGCAGACGCAACTGGCGAGCAATTTCTGTTGCAGCTTCGCAGTTTGTCCACAAAACTGTTTCTCTGGCTGTTGCCGATCGCGTGAAGGAACCTGAGTTAACATCGATTACGGTTAATGCCTCCGTTGGCTCAATGATGATGTAACCCCCAGAAGGTAGGTCTACTCTTGGTTTCAGGGCTTCTCGAATCGCAGCACTGATGCGGAAATACTCTAAAATTGGGGAGCGATCGCGGTGATGGTCAATCAACAATCCTTGCGGTGTTTGACCTCCACTCCAATTCTGCAAGTACTGCTTTACGCGCTTTAAACCAGTACTAGAATCTACGACAATCCGATTGACATCCGCGCCGTACATATCTCGCAATACGCGCTGGATAAAGTCATCATCTCGATTGAGCAGTGCTGGGGCACGGGTAGAATGCGCTTCCTGTTGGATCGCCTCCCATTGCTTTTGCAGCAACTCCAAATCTTCCATAATCGCTTCTTCTGGTTTGCCTTCGGCTTCTGTCCGCACGAGCAAACCCATTCCCGCCGGTTTGACCAAAATCGCTAGTGCCCGCAAGCGGTTCCGCTCGCTTTCACTTTTAATTCGTCGGGATAAATTTACACCCCTACCATAGGGCATCAGTACTACGTAGCGTCCGGGTAAGGTGATGTTACCTGTGAGCCTGGGCCCTTTTGTCCCCGTTGGCTCTTTCATCACTTGCACCAAAACTTTCTGTTGTGGTGCTAATAGTTCTGTAATGGCTGCTGCGGTACGCTTTAGCTTCAATGGCCCCAAGTCGGTGACATGAATAAAACCGTTACGCTCTGGGTCGCCAATATTCACAAAAGCCGCATCTATCCCAGGTAATACGTTTTCTACTACTCCTAAGTAGATATCACCTATTTGGTGATGACCGGTAGCAACAACGAGTTCCTGTATTTGATCTTCAGAAAAGACAGCAGCAATTTGGTGCTGCTCCGCAATAATAATTTGTTTTGGCATTCAATTTCCTCAAAAATTGGCAGCACCAATAGGTCTGGAGGTTTGTTATCCCTTTGTTGCCCTTGCAACCCTCAAAAGGCGCTACTGATGATAAAAATCGCAAACTTGATGTTCTAAGTTAAATAGCTATTGGCGCTCTTAAGAGCGTTTTCACGGCGGATTATTCCAGAACGGATGCATGTTTAAGCAATTAAATCAACCGTCTGTGGTTGATTTGCAATGCAATACTCTTAATAAAGAGAGTTCTGAGTTGAAAGTTCTAAGTCCTGAGTGAGTTTTTAACTCAGGAAGCTTTTTTTGAGAGTAACCGATTGAAGTCGTTAAGAAAAAGAAACTATTTCTATTTTCCATTCCCTGGATTTATTCTTAGGGTTATACTCAGCAGCGCCATCTGCTACCCTACTTTTAAGCCGCGCTTTGCGCGTCTCGCGAACGTCTGCAAATTGGCTTAACCTACAGCAGTTGCTTACCCTACGGTAACACCAAGGGCGAACAACTCTAGAAGAGTAACGCACTAGCTCTTGGGCAATACTGTGGATTAGACATTCAGCAGTTGTTGAAAAAGTATGGATTTAGAGAAGCTAACCGAGCCTGCTGTTAGTTACTGATTCACAAGGTAGCTATAGAGAGAGTGTGTGTTCTTTAATCTGCCTCAGTTTGTCTGGGATAAAATCCTAGAAGTTGCACTCTAATATCTTTGCTTTCGCCCCCTGAACACCAGGGTAGTGAACCAGCTAATTCAATGCAGCGCCAGAAAATTTCTCTTCACCCCATTCTAACGCAACCTTGCTAAAAATCAATTCTGACGATGTGCCATGTTAGGACAACTACTAGCAAGCTGCCTTACAGGGATTATACCGCTAAAATTAGCCGATTGCGGTGGATGTGCAGGAGTTGAAATTCTCTACTAGCCACTGTTCCTAGCATAAACAGGATTTGTTCGGGACGCAATAGAAAACCATCTTGGCGATAGCTACCTACATAACGAATAACAGATATAGATTCTGCAATGCTTTTGGGGGTTTCTACTAATTCCAGTTCAAATAAGCGATCGCGCAGATTTATTAACTGGCTCTTGCCTGACTTTGTTGTATGCTCGTACCAAAGCTCATCTTTGGCTTTGATGGTATCAATCCAGTTTTGCCATTGTATAGGTGTTGTTTCTTCTAGTGCTGCTACGGTAATTAAATATTCTGCGGTTTCTAGCAGTTGAGTCGCTGCCGGAGTTTTTAAATCTATCTGCTCCACATTATATATGGGTATGTCTGTGGGCATTTCCCGAACCAATTTTTCTCGAAAAGTATCGATGTCTACTGGTACAGTTAACTCAAAATCCGCAATTTCACCACTACTAGTAGCCCCTAGAGCCAAAGCCGTTGCTACAGAAATTCGCGGCATTGGATGAAATCCACCAGTAAAGGCAATTGGTAAACCTGCTCGCCGCACAACTCGGTCAAACAGACGGATTAAATCTAGGTGACTTACTAAAGCCATATTACCCTGTTTTCCAAACCAAACTCGCAGTCTTTGGGCTTTAGTTGTGTTGGGAACAAACTCGCCAGCAAATTGGGGGATAGCGGGTGATTCAATCACGACGTTATGGCCAAAATCGGTTCCACATACGCCACAGTGAGAACAACCTTCAAAAGAGCAGTCGGGGACAATTGCCGCTTCTAAGGCGCGTTGCAAGTCTTCTTTAAGCCACTTTTTATCAATTCCGGTATCAATATGATCCCAAGGTAGGGGAATGTCTAGGGAGTGGGGAGTATCGAGAGACGCGATTAATTGCGTCTGTACAGGAGTGAGGAATTGGGTATTTTCCGCATCTGCCGATCTGTTCCGATCTTGTGCGTGAAACAAATTCCATTCGCCATTTTCTACTTGGCGGTATTTCCAATCTAGATCGGCCCCGGCGATCGCATCTTCCCAAGCACTAAAAGCCCGATCTAAATTTTCATACCAGGAATCCATTCCTGCACCTAATTCCCAGGCGCGACGGACTACTTTGCTCAAATTGCGATCGCCTCGTCCCACAAAATCTTCCATTGCCGAAATGCGGACATCGGTAAAATTTACCTTTACTCCCTTTATCCGGCGGAATTCTTGCCGCAACAGGTTTTGTTTGCGCTTAAATTCTGTGGTAGAAACTGAGTGCCATTGAAATGGTGTATGGGGTTTGGGCGTAAAGTTAGAAATTGTCAGGTTAAAGTTCAGGGGTTTTCTGCCTTTGCCCCGACATTCTCGCTGTAGCCAGCTGACTGTTTCCGCAATACCCAAAACATCAACATCTGTTTCACCCGGCAAGCCAATCATAAAATACAACTTGATTTTATCCCAGCCTTGCTCCCAAGCGGTTTTCACTCCCCGCAATAATTCTTCATTGGTTAAACCTTTATTTACGATGTCTCGCATCCGCTGAGTTCCAGCTTCTGGAGCAAAAGTTAGTCCACCTTGCCGCGTACCTCCCAGGATATTGGCAATATTCTCATCAAATCTGTCTACCCGTTGGCTTGGCAGAGTCAGAGAAATGTTTTCATTTTTTAAGCGATTTTTGATTTCCATCCCTACTGCTGGTAGGGATAAATAATCAGAACAACTCAGAGATAGGAGGGAAAACTCATTGTAACCAGTTGCCCGCATTCCCTGTTCAATTGCTTCTACAACCTTATCGGGTTCTACATCCCGTGCTGGCCGAGTCAGCATTCCTGGTTGACAGAAGCGACAGCCACGAGTGCAACCACGCCGAATCTCAATTGTCAAACGGTCATGTACCGTTTCTACGTAAGGAACTAAGCCAATGGAATATGCTGGTATGGGAGTTGCAACCCGGCGCAGAATTCGTTTTGGCACGTCAGGGCGACAAGGATGAACTGAACCATCCTTTGCCATGTCATAAAACTGGGGAACATATACACCAGGGATCTGTGCCAAATCCAGTAATATATCTTCCCGACTCAATCCTGCTTGTTTGCCTTCTTCCAATACCAAACCAATTTCTGGTAGCAGTTCCTCTCCATCTCCAAGGGCGATAAAGTCGAAAAAGTCAGCGTAAGGCTCAGGATTTGATGTTGCTGTTTGCCCACCAGCAAAAATCAATGGAAACTGGGATTGGAGATTCGTCAATTCTCCCCCTGTTTCTTGGCGTTCTCTCCACGTCAAGGGAATTCCAGCTAAATCCAACATTTCTAGGATATTAGTTGCACCCAGTTCGTAACTGAGGCTAAAGCCTAAAATGTCAAATTCTGCGAGCGATCGCTTTGACTCTACCGCAAACAATGGCGTATGAGTTTCGCGTAGTTTGTCTGCCAGGTCTTTTCCTGGGAGGTAGGCGCGATCGCACAATTGACGTGGTTGGGCATTCAAGATGTTGTATAGGATAATGTGCCCTAAATTGGATGCACCGACTTCATATACTTCTGGGTAGGTTAAGACCCAGCGTATTGCTGCCTTATCCCAAGCTTTATGTACTGCTAAACGCTCATTACCAAGGTAACGCCCTGGTTTTAAAATATCCGATGTTATTAATTTCTCAACTGCAACAGCCACTGTGCTATCTTCTAGCTACCTTAATTACAGCTACCAATCCAAACCTTAGCATTTAATTAGGTCTCATAACATAATTTATTGTTGTAACTTATAACTCCTTTACATAAAGTCCACTTTTTAACTGACCTTTGTGCTTTCACATAAAGTTTATGTTGTAGCCAACTCAACTTCACCATCCAATATTTCAAACACTCTATCGAGTTGCGTTAGTTCAAAAATAATTCTAATTGACGGAGCAACAGCGCAAAGTCGGAAACCCCTTCCTAAACTAAGAGCTAGCTTGTGTATAGATAACAATGCCATCAACCCTGCGCTGTCTAACGATTCTACTGCTGCGAGGTCTACTACCAAGATGGAAATACCATTTTGTGCTAACGCTGTAGTCATATTTCGTTCAAATTCCAAGGCGTTTGTAGCATTCAAACACCCTTGGGGGCGAATGACTGCAATCTTGGGATAGTTAAGCACTGCTTGCATAGTTACATCCTATTGAGAATTATTGAAGCGTCAAGCTAAGGATTATTTGAACATAAACTCTATTCTGTTGCATCGACCATACGTCTTAGCTCTCTTTGCTGAATCTTTATTTCTTTAGTATCTCTGTTTAAAGATTGTTATAATTCCAGGTTAAAATGTGTTCATATATACTTTTTTTTTATCTCAGTTCAAAAACAATCAACATAGACAGCCATAGAGCAAACACATCTTCAGTAACTATGCTGATAAAACTTGCTTAGTCTATAACTCAAGCTAATTTAGCCAAGTCTTAACAGTAAGTTAAATCTGCCACTTGAGCGTTGCTGATGGCATACGCCAGGGTCATAGCGAATTATCTATTTAACTAATTGAATGTGATATATGTCACAAGAAACTTAGTATTTGGATCGCTCTTTATACTTAGAGATATCTGGGATAATCTAGTATCGTATTACAGTTGGATGTATTACTTATGAGAACTAAGTACGCTATTCGTAAATTGGTAGAAAAAGCTCTTGACATTAAAAAACTAACTCCTGAGATCGAAAATGAAATCAACTCAGAACTGACAGAACTGGGTTACATTTCTGATGTTGACTATGAGGCTCTGGAATTATTAATGTCGGAGATGGATGCTGGTAGAATTAAGTTGGTTCCTAGCTTTGGATATTCCTAACTGCTTATGCATAGAGGTATGTCAAGTGAATTTGATGAATACAAAAGTAATCAAAATTCCGAATTAGTAAAACAAGTTTTAGTAAAGGCAGGTGGGATAATAACAATTCAAAATTCAAAATTCAAAATTAAAGACATTTTCAAACGCGGATTTAAACCCCTACTAGAAACTGGCGCTACGTGTTTTGGTTGGGGTCTTAAAGCCATATAGTTCGCTAAACGCCTAGAAAAAGTCCTCCCTATCTGTTTGCTAAAATTGTCCACAAGCAGAGTGAACTCGTTGGGAAGGGAGTTGATACGATAGATATGGCTGTTGGCGCTCCAGATAACATATCCTTTGCCCTATGTCTATTGAGATGCTTGCCATATTTGGTGAATAAATTGATTGAGTTGCTGCTTGGCGGATGAATCAGGTTCGGTTTTTGGTTCTTTTGCTAAAACTTGGCTCAAGAAGGTGATTACTTCTGTGTCTAATGCTGGTCGAAATAAATTGGCAGGCCAAAGCAAGTCAGACGCATCTCGCAAATCGGTAATTAGGGGTGATTCTGGAATCAAAGTAACCATTAATAAAGGACGTACCCAGCACAACTGGCGGGAAACTACAAATTGAATGACTTCTGCATACAGATTTTTGTCCCCATGCTCTAAAGACACAATTTGTCCTGGTTGAAGAAAATCTAGGCTAATGTCCATGATTATGGAGTTTGGGCAGGGGCAAGGATTATTTTGCAACTTCCTTAATCTTAAAAATGAAAATGCGCTACGTTTAAGGAAGCTTATGTAAGATTAGGGTAGCACTCTCACGGTAACGATGTCTCAGACATCTGCCTCACAAGTAGCTATTCAAACTAAGTAAAGCAGTTTTTCTAGCATAGTATCTGAACAGAAATACTATAGAATAGGTAAATAACTGTTAAGCGATCGCTACACAGACACTTTGTAGTAGTGAATAAACAAGAAAAGAGCAAAGAGCCGTGTCAGTTGAAACTATTCAAAAGCCTTCCACAACCCGTAAGCTAGCGCCTCGGTATCGCGTTTTGCTCCATAACGACGACTACAACTCGATGGAGCATGTTGTACAGTCATTAATCGCCACTGTACCTAGCCTTACCCAACCCCAGGCTATTAGCATCATGATGGAAGCCCATACTAACGGGCTAGCTTTAGTCATTGCTTGCGCCCTGGAACACGCTGAGTTTTATTGCGAAACCTTGATAAGTCACGGTTTAAGTAGCACGATTGAACCTGATGAATAGTCAAATAATTCGTAATTCGTAATTCGTAATTCGTAATTAAAAAGGGTACAGCAACGTGCACTGAATTTTTAATTTAGTGGACAACAAGACAGTGGAAAGTTCAGAGCTAAGACTGATTGTAATTATGGATTACGAATTATTTTGACTTATTTAGTATGAAAGAAAACCTTGTCCGTTTAGCTGAACGCCCTGCCCCTATTAGGCTGGGTGCTTTTATTTTGAGTTTATTGTTGCTATGGTTGCCATTGGCTACACCAATATACTTACTAGTGCATGATTCAAACTTAGAAAGTATATTGACATTGGTATTGTTATATGTAGTATTTATTTTTCTTCTGAGACTATGGGGTAAATATGTCTACCAGCAGCCCCAAATTCTGCGGCATTATGGCTTAGAATTCACGCGGCAAAACGGTGTGGATTTACTGCGTGGTTTGGCTCTGGGGATAATTAATATTCTGATACTTTTTGGGGTAGAAAGTTTGTTGGGTTGGTTGGTGTGGCAACAACCGAAAGTTTTTTTGCTGAAAGTTGTTTTAGAGGGTTTACTTGTTGCTTTGGGTGTTGGATTTGCTGAGGAATTGTTATTCCGAGGCTGGTTGCTAGATGAATTACAACGAGATTACAGTCCGCGTGTAGCACTGTGGACAGATGCAACTGCGTTTGCTACATTGCACTTTATTAAACCCTTGGAAGCAATTATTCACACGCTGCCGCAATTTCCAGCTTTAGTACTGCTGGGGTTAACGCAAGTATGGGGAAAGCGTTGGCGGAGGGGACGCTTGGGTTTTCCAATTGGTTTACATGGTGGTTTAGTTTGGGGCTACTACATTATTAATGTTGGGGAATTAGTGAAATATTCGGGTCTTGTTCCTGATTGGGTAACTGGTGTGAATAATAATCCCCTGCAAGGAGTTATGGGGGTGTTGTTAATGAGTGTACTAGCTTTGGGGATACGGGGAAGGACTGAGCGATCGCGTCATATATGAAAATAAAAATATTAATCGTATCAGCTTATTTTTTAGTACTAATTATTTCACTAAGCTTCCTTTTGGCTGGCTGTGAGAATCAAGACGAAAATAAGGCAATGGATGAAAAGATATCAAGACTTGAGAAAGAAGCAGAAAAGCATCTTGTATATAAGATTCAGGAGCAACAGAGCTACTTCTCCAAACACAAAACCTTTTTTAAACCTCCTGATGAACGAGGAACTAATTCTGGTTACTTTCCACCAATTTTCGGAACACAAATTTGTTATGGTTACTATACTGAGATAAATGCTGACGTTCTCTCTAAGACAACTATTGATGCTGTTTATAGCTATGCCGTTCAAGACTATTGTGATGGAAAGTGGGGCTTTGAGCTTAAGTCCTATGTTGGAGCAGTCTTTGCTGTTCCCATTACTGGAGATAAACAACTGAAAACGCTAAGTATTGTTTGTAAAAGCGTTGACATTTATGGCCGTATACCCTCTCGACCAGAATACATAAACGGTGTAGTAAAATGCCCCAATAACACAACGAAAGTATATTAACGTTATGGGTACTATATATGAAAATAAAAAGATTCATTGTATCAGCTTTATTACTCACTTTTGGTTCTGGTTGTACAGATTGTGAGGCTAAAAAAACTTCAAATCCCAATCACATAAAGCAGTTGCTAACAACTAAAAAATGTCCCAAGTGTGACTTAGGTGGTGCTAATTTAACAAATGCTGATTTAGCTGGAGCAGATTTAAGAGAAGCTGAACTGACAGATACTAAATTAGATGGTGCAAATTTACAAGGATCTGATTTACGCCAAGCACAGATGCGATGGACTGATAAATCTGAAGATGATCATGGAGAATCTGGATTCTCAGAAATCGGTGATATTGATTTTAGTTGTAATGTTGATTATAAAGTTTCGTTAGAGAAAGTTAACTTCCAATCAGCTAACTTTTCTGATACTAATCTCTCTGGGTTATATATTTCTCATAGTAATCTCCGTGCTGCGAATTTCAGTGGTGCTAACTTAAAAGGTACGTATTTTACGAAAGTAGATTTATCACAAGCAAATCTAAATCACGCTAATTTAGCTTATACTACCTTCCGTGATGGCAATTTTAACTCCGCAAACTTACAAAATGCTGATTTAAGCCACAGCGAATTTACCGTCGATTTAGGGTTAACAGATGTAGATATGAGTGGTGCTATATTAAAGTTTGCAAAATTGGATGGAAATGATTTAAGAGGTGCAAACCTCCGTGATGTTGACTTTACTCAAAGTAGCGTAGATAGAACAGACTTTCGTTATGCTAAAAATCTGACAACCGAGCAGATTAAATTGGCAGAAAATTGGGAAGAAGGAGTATATGACGAAGAATTTCGCGCCAAATTAGGATTACCTGCTTGCAAAACTAGGTTAGGTAAATATTTGGGAGATCCTTTCATTTTTAGTAAAATCAAGAAGGGATGTTTTCAAAATTAATTAGTTGCCTCATTCCCAGGAGTACATATTTGTCAGCTACAGCACGCAGCATCAAATATCCTCCCGTAGAAAATTAGCCCATTCTTCACTACCGGCTACATCAACTTTTTCTGTGGAAGGTGCGTTTCCTAAATCAGCACAGAGTCCCTATAAGGATTGGCGGGGAAAGGTAGAGAGTTTATCTGTTGTTATAGCTGTGATGTTTTTGATAAAAATTGCCAAGGAGAAAAAACAATGATACAGCCAGTCATTTTAGAAAAATTAGAAGAACTCCCTGAGTCTCTTCAGACAGAAGTGCTTCATTACATTGAGTTTTTGATAGAGAAGCACGCTAAAAACTCTACCGAAGAAAAGCAGACAAACAAGCGTCGCGTTGCTGGAACGATGAAAGGAATGTTTGTTCTGCCATTGCCTAATGACTTTGATGAGCCGCTTCAAGATATGAAAGAATATATGGAATGAATAGATTACTATTGGATACTCATGCTTTTATCTGGTTTGTCTCCAATGATGCCACCCTGCCAGTGTTAACTAGAGAAAAAATTGAATCTGCTGAGGCTGTTTTCTTTAGTATTGCAAGCCTTTGGGAAATGGCGATTAAACTCAACATTGGAAAACTATCCTTACAGGGTGCTTTTGAAGAGATTGAACCTAAACTAATTGCTGCGGGTATAACGATTCTCTCTATTACCTTTACCGATACTGCTCAATTCCGTTATTTACCACTGCATCATCGAGATCCGTTTGATCGTATTCTGGTGGCACAGGGGTTCTGGTGCTGGTTTTTTAATCGGATGGTTGTGGTATAAATGGACGATAAGAACAGATCCAAGTTTCTCAAATCCCAATCTAAGTGGTCTAAGTCAGGGAGTGATGGCAGGATATTTAATTTTTGTTTGGCTCTTTTGTGTTCAAACTGGAACAATTCTGGGTGCAATTTGGGGTGGAGTCTCTGGGTTAAGGTATTATCGGTCGCGTGGTAACTGTACCTGAATCTTAAAATATTTTATAGCTTTGTTCCATGAAGGAGAAAAAACTACACCTTTCCGCGATCCTCATAAACTCGTCTCAACCACAGTACCCACCAAACAAGCCTTATTCAAATTAACGCCGCTCAAATTTGCACCTTCTAACTCTGCACAGAGTAAATTCGCTCCCGTCAAATTCGCTCCCGCCAAATTCGCCCCTCGCAAATCAGCTTCCTCAAGGTTCGCTTCACTCAACAATGTCCCTTGCAAATCAGCGCGGCTCAAATCTGCACCTTTGAGATTTGCCCCTGTCAAGTTTGCACCCCGCAAGTCAGCACCCCGCAAATCAACGCCTTGCAAGTTCACATTCATCAAATTAGCACCACTCAAGAAAGCACCCACCAATGAAACATCGCTGAGTCTTGCTCCCATCAAGTTAGCGCCACGCAAATTGCTACCCCGCAAATCAGCACCGGTTAAATCTGCTTGCATCAGATTTGCTCCCATGAGATTCGCCCGCAAGTCAGTTGCTTGGAGGTTCGCCCCCATCAAATTCGCCCCTTCCAAATGTCCACCTTCGAGTTTAGAACCAGCAAAATTAGCGCCCACAAGGGTAGCGCCAGCAAGATTAATCCGGCTTAAATCCAGTCGAGAGAGTTCCTCGTCTTCTAAATTTGCCCCTGGAAGTTGTTTGAGTTTTCCTAATCTAATTGCTTCAATATTCATGTAAAGTAACTACCAATCTGCTCGCTTATCTTGCTGTGGCTATCCCATTGGGAATCAAGTATCCAAATGCCGGCGCTGACTTTGGGTGTCATGATGGGTAATTCGAGTCCCTGTTGTAAACCCATAACTAATAAAGTTAAGGTATCTACAAGTTTAGGATCAAAGCGGGTAGATTGTTGCTGTCTGCACTCATCTAAAGCTTGAGTAAATATCTGTTCCCGGCTTTGATTTGACGATTTTCGCTCATTGAGTCGCCACTGAAAGTCTGCCAATAATGCCAAAATTCTCGACTCTAGGGGAATTTCATCTCCAGCTAAACCTGCTGGTTCCCCTGTGCCATTCCACCACTCGCTTTGGTGAGTAATAATTTGGGCAACTGCTCGTAGTCTTGGCATAGTTCGCAATACTTGCGCCCCTGGTACTAAAGGACAAGTTAAGGGAGAACTAGGGGCATCTTCTTGGTAGCGTGTGGCTATACCGCCAGTGAGAACGCTTTCTGCTTTTTGTAATGGATCTATGCGATGTAACAAAGCCGCTAGCCGCAATCTTTTAATCTGCCATGCAGGAAGATCCAAAAGCTGGCCGATCGCTTCAGCAAGTACTACTACTTCCGCAGCTGCCATTGGATTGTTGACATCTGCCATATCCATCAGTTGCGCCATTCGCAAAAAGGCTTGGATTTCGTTGGAAACCAAGTTGCGATCTAGGGTTTGTTGGTGAGACGCTGTGGGGATGGATAAATTATCTTGCCCAGTCTGGAGGTAATCTACTACACGGGAGACAACTGCACCTAAATTTTGGGATCTGTCGATTGATGGTACAATTTGTTGCTTGTGAACCGTGAGTTTTTCCGCCAATTCTGGGTTGTATTTTTTAATGTGAGCGATCGCTATTTCTGCTGTGTCTTGCACTAACTCTGGCTCAAATGTCCACAAGCCATAAAATTTACGCTCTAAGTCTGATGTCGGTACTCCAGAGCTACCATAATCAGCTTCTGATAATTCTTGACAAATTACCATTGCTGTGTAATTGGGCGATAAAATAATTAAGTGCCACTCCTGCGCCACTGGATCGCCTGAATCTAATCCTACTAAGTCTACATTGGGTAGCTGGCTGGTAGGATGTTCAGCAAAGCCAGATTCAGAGGCGGCCATGATGGCAATTTGGCAGCTGCGCTGGGCGATGTCTGCATATCGTTCAGCTTCTTGTAGATACCATTTCCCCTGTTGAAAGGCTGTGATAACTAGGGGTGTCCCGTCATCGGCTAAAATATGGTCTTCTAGAGCGTGGCATAGGGCAACTAGGGTATTTTTATAGTAAACACCGAATCGAATTGGCCTGGTGGTATGGCGATGGGCTGTTTCTAGCTGTTGTAAGATTGAACCTTCTAACATGGGATTTGGTAAAAATAACCGCAGAGGCACAGAAAAGCCAGTGTGTTGGGCGGGTTTCCCGACTTAAAGCAACTGGCGCGATACAGAGAAAGAGAGGGAGAGAAATTCAGTTTTTTAGGATATACCCGCTAACTGTTTTTCTTTCGTCTCTATTGGTGCGGAAAGTGCTGATTCTAAGTCGGCACAACCCAGCTTTTCTTCTAAGATGTTCATGACTTCGCGCCCGAAATCGTTGGGATTTTGTTGCCAAGCTTGCAAGCAGACTTCGCCGAAGAATGAACCAAGGGGTTCGGGATTCCAAAGAAGTTTTTTGGCTGTCCACGGCATCAAACTCATTGGATCGTATCCTGGTTTGAGGATGCCTTCTTTAAAAGCATATTCTTCTAAATGGGTATGGGGTTGTAGTCCAATAAAGAAAATCGCAGGTTCAACTTTATCAGCACCGAAAATCCTTTCTAGTTCGCGGTGGTAGGCGATGGTTTGACGGATGGTTTCGGGACGTTCGTCAATAACATTAAAGGAGTAGTTGACGGAAACTAAATCGTTAAAACCAGCTGCTTTTAAGTCACGGCAGTTTTGCAAGACGGTTCGCAGGTTATACCCCATCCGCATTTTCCGCACGAGTTCTTGAGAACCACTGGTAATCCCAATCTCAAAATAGTTCATCCCGGTTTTCGCCATCAAGTCGCACAATTCGGGTGTCAAATTGTCGGCTCTAATATATGCTGCCCAGTGGATATCTGTCATACCAGAATCGACGATTTTTTGCAATAGTTCTATGGCATCGTCGATAAATTTTCGGGCGGGGATGAATTGGGCATCGGTAAACCAGAAATTGCGAATGCCGCGATCGTATAATTGGCGAATCTCGGCAACTACTTCATCTGCTGGGTTGATGCGTACTTGTTTGCCTTCGACAACCGTATAGACGCAATAACAGCAGTTATGAGGACAACCACGCTTAGTTTGTACACCTATATAAAAGTCTTCCTCTTGCAGGTAAAAATTAAATTCCGGCCAGATGCTTTCGATATAGTCGTAGTTACAAGCTGTCTTTTCTATTGGGGTGGGTTGTTCGTGAATTAGCCGTTCTCGTGGTTGAGTTTCTCCTGCAACATAACAGCGTTCATCTCGAAAATCTTTACCACCTAAAAGTTTTTCCAGCAGGGTTTCGCCTTCACCCACAGAAATAATTGTCCCATTAGGTAAACTTTTACCCAATTGTTCGTAAAATACGCTGACTGCACCGCCACCTACAACTACACGGGCATTAGAATTATATTTTTGGGCACGCTTTAAACCGCGTTTGATTAAGCCCTGATTTCGCCATAACTCAACATAGTAAGCGATGAAGATTCGTAAGCCACCAAATCCGCCACGTAGTTTTAATAAAGGATTCTTAGCGTAGTAAAATTCAAAGGCGTTTTGCAGTGGGTTGCCACCACGCCCGCCAACTGGGGCATAAATTTGAATATCCCGCCAAGAAAATACTAGGAGTGTCGGTTTAAATTCATCGATACAGCGATCTAGAGCAGAATTGTAATCTAAAGGTGGCACTGTTCCTAAATCAAAGATGCGCTGTTCAATATTAGGAAACTGCTTGTGGACATGATCGCTCAGGTAGACAACCCCAATAGGAAAGATGGGGTTACAAGGAAGGCGAACGTAAAGAATTCGATTTTCCATCATCTGTGTTTTGACTTCCATCTTGCCAATCTTTGGAGAAAACGAGAAAAATATCGAGTTTTAAAGTCTGTGCTTGTTTAATTTTGTTTTTATTATCGCGATCGCACTTGACATTTCATCTGATTGCTGGTATTGAAAAATTAATATTGGCAATTGCAGGAAATGATAAAATTGCTATGCATAAAAAATACATAGAATCTTATAGATAGGCTTTATGAAGATATTTTTCATATAGCTTTACCATAACATTGACTTTATTCATTAAGCGATGATCCCAGCCTATTAATTCTGGAATAGATGAAACGGCAAAACTCACTTCTTCGCTAGGCGAAAAGCAAGGGGATCGTCGTCTTATCTGCCTTAAGAGAATTAAAGCTTTGATATGAGGAAAAAATATCAAAAACTTTTGTGCATAGTGTATAATTCCGAAAAAGCCACAAATAATTACAAAGTTTTTATAACTAAAAATATATCTTTAGGAAGAAATAATCTCCAAAGACTCAGTTGGTATTCACAGTTACAGCAACTGGGGATCAGTGGGTGTTAGGCTTGGCTAGTGTAATGTAAAATTGTGGCGTAAAGCTCCTCAGCAGTTATGGCTCAAATATTAGATCCTCTACCACCTGAACAATCAGGAAAAATTCTCTGCTGCTACATTAATGCCACGAGCAAAATACAGGTAGCTCGCATCTGCAACATTCCCAACTGGTACTTTGAAAGGGTTGTTTTCCCTGGACAACGTTTAGTTTTTGAAGCTCCACGAAAAGGTCAATTGGAGATTCATACAGGGATGATGGCAAGTGCAATTTTATCAGATAAGATTCCGTGCGATCGCCTGATGCTCGAAGAACCCAGTAATTATGAGTTTGATACAGACTCATCATCTGGAATAGACCCCATTAATACCAAATCATTGGTGCAGCAAATTAATACAAACACCGGAGATAGTATAAAACCCCTACAAGTCGCTCTTTAGCAGCCGTTAATAAAAAAAATTTGACTCAATTTCAGGGTTGCTAAATTTGGCAGCCCTTTTTATTTATTAGTCATTTGTCATTAGTCATTAGTCATTAGTCATTAGTCATTTGTCATTGGTCATTTGTCATTGGTAACGGTGTTTTCCCAATCCCCAATCCCCAATCCCCAATCC